>JAKONH010000389.1 GCA_022702045.1 Spirosomataceae bacterium | reverse complement strand
TTTCGTAATCGGGTCGTACCGCTTTTGCTTCCAGCCAGACACTAGATCATAGCCGTCCTGCGTAATCAGGCGATAGAGTTCGGGAATCTCATCGGGACTATCCTGCAAGTCAGCATCCATCGTAATCACGACTTGCCCGCGCACGGCCTGAAAGCCTGTTTGCAGTCCCGCCGTTTTGCCGTAATTACGGTTGAACCGAATACCCCGCACATGCGGATTCCGGTCGGCCAGCTGTTCGATCACCGACCAGGAGTTATCGGAGCTGCCGTCGTCGACGAAGAGAATTTCATAAGTCAACTGGTTCTCCGTCACGACCCGTACAATCCAGTCGTGCAGTTCGGGCAGCGACTCATCTTCGTTGTACAGCGGAATCAGGACGGATAACTGAAGCGGTTCGGTCATGGATTATGGTAAGTACCGAGGTGGTGTCAGGCATAAAACACCATTTTACCCCGATCAATTCGTCCGCAAAGGTCGGAAACAGATTCAGAAAATGAGATAGTAGTCGCGGAGTAGGTTCCGAAAAGCGTCGGTATAGGTGCGGCCATCGGTTTCGTACACCGATAATTCGTACGACTCAACGGGTTTCTCGGCGGACGAAAAGCCTGTCACCTGTCGGAAAACAGGTTTCTGATCGTGGTGTCGCAGATCGAGCTGGCTGAATGAATATAGGCCGTACGCCCGCGCCAGAGCCGTCAGCTGCGTCATCTCGTAAGGCGGCAGCAGCACCCACCACTGCCCATCCGACCGAAGCAACTGCCTCACAGCCGACAGCAGTTCGCCAAACGGCAGCTCATCGGTATGAAGCGCCCGGTTCACGGCTGCGTCAGGGGAACGCAACTGGTTGGTGTAGAACGGCGGATTCGTCAGAATACGATCATACTGCTGTTTGTGTACGGCCAGGGCGGCAAATGCCTGAATAGACTGATGATGAACCCGTATCCGGTCAGTAAACGGGCTGTCAGCGGTATTATCGCCAGCTTGTTTGAAGGCGTCATCATCAATCTCCACTGCGTCGATCTGAGCCGATGTGTTGCGTTGAGCGGCCATCAGTGCCAGTAGCCCCGTGCCGGTTCCAATGTCAAGCAGCCGTCCACCAACGCCCACATCGGTCCAGGCCCCCAGTACGCAGGCGTCGGTACAGACTTTCATAGCCGCCCGCTCCTGCCGAATCGTGAATTGCTTGAACCGAAACATTATTTGCGTCCGAAATCGGCCGGATTTTCGCCCCAGACCGTTGTTTCCCATTTGAGCACCGGATTGGCAAACCGGTGTGTCTTCAGCCAGGTTTCGGCCCGGTCGATCAGCTCGAAGAGTTCGCCGTTACGGCCTGTTTCTTCCAGCTTGGTGTTTGCTTTTTTCTTCTGCACCCAGCCAATCGCCGTTCTGGAATCGGAATAAACAGGGATGTTGCTGTTTTTCTGGTGCAGGAAAGCCAGCGCATGAACGATCGCCAGGAATTCGCCGATGTTATTGGTTCCATCGCGGTAGGGTCCCATCAGGAATAGCCGCTGCCGGGTCGCCAAGTAGATGCCCTGATACTCCATATCGCCAGTAGCGGTATTCCAGGCTGCATCGACCACCAAACTATCTTCGTTGGGATCGCCCACCAGACCCGGTAGTTTGCCCTGCTTCCCCACCGGTTTTGGCCCCTGCCCGATGTGCTGATGGGGCTTATCTTTGTATGCACTCAGCGCAGCCCCTTTCGAATCGAACGATTTAAACAGCGGACCGTCGAACCCGTCGGTCTGGGCTTTGGCTTCATCCCAGCTATCATAAACACCTGGTTTACGGCCCTTCCATACTACGTAAAATTTAGGCTTCTTCGCAGCCATCTCTCCCAAATTCGTGAAACAAAACGAGAATCAGCAGCAGCAGCGGGATGATTGAAGCGCACCGGTACTGTGATTGACCACGCAATATTAAGCCGAAAGGGTATGTGCCCGTGCAGAACCGACAAACAAAGGTCGATAACGGGTGGTTCTCTGACCGACCAACTTAATCACAGGAGTAGCTATGCAAAACGAAACAGCATCCTATTTGACAAGCCCAAGTCCCGTTGTGCTAATTGTATACAAGAAAGAGCCTTACCAGTATTGCGCCGTTTTCGTCAACCAGACGCGGGAGCAGGCGGAAGAACTGTTCAAGCAAAAATACACAGTCGAGCCGGGCAGCGATTATGAGGTAAAGGAATACGAAAACGTCGAAAGCTACTCAGTAGCTGAAAATGGCGAGCTACTCGTAAACGGTAGCTACAAGTAACGGTGTCGACAGGATTTATAAGACGAACCAGATCGATCGCTTTCCTGCAATTCTGTAAATCCTGTCTACCTACTTATCAGTTCATGCCAGCAGGCCATACAGGACCAGGTGGCTGCGTGCGAGCCCCGCGCACAAGGGTGTATACAGCGTGATATCGTAACGAGCGAAAGGCGTATTACGCACCCATTTGGTCGAGCCTACGTATTTGAAATCACCAATCGTTCGCAGGCCAAAAAGTAAACCAATACAGAGCAGACCGTAGCGATGAACAATATTAGTCAGCAGTAGCTTACCTGGCAGCCAGCGATACATGTTGAGAAGCAAACCTACCAGTAACGCACCGGCCTAAGCGTTATCAGCCCAGCCGGCCCGGCATAGAAACGGGTTTATTCTCTGCGGGAAGTTGAAGTAAGGCCCAGTAAACGTGTAGCAGCCGAAAATCAGCGCATTGATTAGTGATAGACCTGTTGTGAAAGTAGCGTACATCGGATAAAACCATCACTATAGCACAAACGGCACCAATTTGAAACAGGAACTCCCGTTTTAGGTTGATGCCGTTTGTCAGTTTTGGTGCTAACGCGCCGGATCGATTCGGAGCAGCGCGGTATAATCGCGTGTAAGCAGGGTGGCTGTCGGCTGGTGGAGTACATCAACAGGGCAATGTACAAACCAGCTGCTTGATCATCAACGATTTGACACGCCATATACGCTACCCGGCGAAGTAACGTTCTATGACTGTCTGGTAAATACAGCAGTTACTCAGCGACTCAGTGCGTTCCATTCGTAGTACTCAGTAAGCTGGTTGTATTCACCAATTATCCATGTCGCGCTGCCGTATCTATCCGTATACTATGAAATTAACCATTACCGTCTGTCTACTTTTTCTCGTGCATATCACGGCGACGGCCCGCCCCGATTCGCTGCGGTACAGAAACTTGGTTTTCGAAGGTGGCGGGGTGCGCGGCATTGCCTACGCCGGGGCGCTGAATGTGCTGGAACAACGAGGTGTCTTGGCAGCCATCGAGCGGGTGGGCGGCTCGTCGGTGGGAGCCGTTACAGCTATGCTGGTATCGCTGGGTTATACTGCCAATGAAATTCGGGATCTGCTGGGCGACTTAAAAATTCAGCAGTTTAACGACGGGCGCTGGTTTTTTCTGGGCGGTTTCCATCGGCTTACCCGACGCTACGGCTGGTACCGGGGGGAACGCTTCGAACGCTGGGTCGAATCGGTCATTGCCCGCAAAACGAATCAGCCGAATCTCACCTTTGCCGAATTGCATCAGCAGCACCTAACCAACGTCGCCGTCAAAGACTTGTACGTGACGGGCACCAACCTGACCACTCAGCAGGTGGTCGTGTTTTCGCACGAGAAAACGCCAGACATGCCGCTGAAGACAGCTATTCGCATCAGCATTTCCGTACCGATGTATTTCGGAGCCGTTTTACTCGACAAGGACAATCAGGTCATTACCAGTCCTAAGAAGGGGCAGGCTTACCAGGTTCTGATCGATGGAGGTGTATTAGCTAACTACCCGCTCGATCTGTTCGATTTGAATCGTCAGCCAAACCCGGAAACACTGGGTCTGAAACTGGTCAGACCTGAGCAGGCCGCTTATGCCCGCACAGCCGACGGACCCGCCCCCTACCCGATTCGCAACATCAAACAATACGTAGGAGCATTGTACACGTTTGTGCTCGATGGATTTAACAGCCGCCAGTCAGGCGCATCGGAGCGCGACCGGACGCTGTATATCAGCACGGAAGGCATATCGCCCCGCGTTCGGCGCGTCCCTCGTCGGCAGATTCAGCAGTTGTACGAGAGTGGCGAACGCGGGGCGCTACAGTTTCTGCGTTAGTCTTCGTCGCCTTTTGGCCAGAATGAATAGAGCAGTATACCTAGCACGACGCCTACTCCAATCGTTCGGGCGACATGGAACGAGATCGGCGTTGGCATCGACACGATCCCCGATTCGTCTGTCACAGCCGCTTGCTTGACATATCGTCCATCTTTCGACGGAATCGATAGCTCGTCAAACTTATCAGTCAGCTTGTTCAGGCCGATGGTCAGATCGGAACCACGCACGACGACGCCGTGGCCAGAACCAACGGCGAGTGGCTTCAGTTCTTTCAGCTTTTTCACCGAATGCCGGGCAGCGTCCCAATCGCAGGTGAAATAAGCCGGTGGGCCATGAAATTCTTTCCGTTGCGTTGCCACGGCTGACATTTCATTTTGGTTGGTGGTCACGAACGCATCGCCCGAGAGCAAAGTCCGGTCCGATTCCCGGAATAGAGAAATATGGCCGGGCGCGTGACCAGGTGTAAACACGACTTTCCAACCGGGCAACTCAGGAATGGTGTCGCCATCTTCAACGGCTTTAATCCGGTCGCCAAAATCAGTTGGCCCAATCGGAAATATCCACGACATATAGGCCATGCCCCCGCCACCAATCGCCGGGTCTGGTGGTGGATAGCTGGACTTTCCTTGTAGGTAAGGCAATTCCAGCCGGTGCGCGTAGATGGGCACATCCCAGTCTTTCAGCAGCGACTCCAGGTTACCCACGTGATCGGCATGCCCGTGTGTCAGCACGATCGCCTGCGGCTTTGTTCCTTCGCCAAACAATTCGACGGCTTTGTCTTTGATCGAATTTGTGAAGCCCATAAAACCCGTATCGACCAGCACCCACGGATTACCGGGACCGGGTTCTCCCACAAAAAACAAGTTAACGAACAGTGTTTTAATGCCGGCAACGTCGTCGGTTACCTTGTACGGTGCGTCGGCAGACTTGGCCTTCGACGGCTCGGATTTGGTTATGCTTTCCATACCTGGCTGAGTTGTTTGCTTAGTCAACCGCAGTCGGAAATGATTGTTTGCGACCTAAGAAGCCAATAGATTGGTCATTGGTTAAAATGTCCGATTTGTACAATCGGCAGCGCTAACCACTACCGATTTTTGCCTTGTTATTTAATCAGTACTACAATGCAACTAAATCATATCAATTTAGTCGTTACAGACGTTCCGGCAGCCATACGATTGTTCGAAAATTACCTGGGTTTTACCTGCATTGATAACAGAAGAGACGTTGTCGCGGTGCTGATGAGCAGCGCTAACTTTGTTATGGTTCTATGGTCCTCGACACTCAACAAAACAGATCACGTAGCTTACCCGGAAAATTTTCACATAGGGTTTTACCAGGAGAATACAGAATCGGTACTTGCGCTATACGAGAAACTTAGAAATGAAAACCTGGCATTTGAAAGCGTGCCCAAAAAACTACGAAACACGTTTGGTTTTTATTTTCACTTCGAGAAGTTGCTCATTGAGATTAGCGTCCTTCCGCAGCATCCATTGCCGGGTTAGCTGACTGATCACTTAGTTGCAAAAAGCGGTCGTTTCTCTTCTGATAAATTTGATTGGGCGTAGTACCCGTATATCGCTTAACCTGGCGAATAAAATGTGACTGATCGTAGTAATAATGTGGATGAACAAACTGCCCTCCTCCCAGCTGTTTCATCGAAGCGAAAAAGGCTAGTTGTTCCATGTATCGTTTCAGCGGCAAGCCAAAGGTCTTTGTAAAATAACGATTAATCTGTCGTTCTCCCCACCCTACCTCGACCGATAACTTTCTGACTGACAATACATGTTCTGCCGAATGGATTCTTGCCAGGAGTTTCTTTTTCCGGGAATCGACCGCAGCTGTACTGATCCGTTCTCTGATCTGTGTACTGACCGCATTGGCGAAATCGTTCAGTGTAGTTGATGCATCCACATCAACATCCCAGAAGCCTTCTGCCATTTCCTGGCTGGAATTGATGGTCAATTTGTGCGGCAAACTATAGTCAGCTCCCAGTAAAGTAAACCGAACACCAAATAAAACGGCTCGGCCCGGTACTGTCACATCTATTGCCTGCGTCGACAGACCAAACAAGCGTATACGAACTGGTCTGTCAGGGTAGACATAGGCGATCAACTCAATACCAGCATCAGGAAATACCGTGTACTGACAATCCGAAAGGTGCTCGTTTTCAGTTTTCCAAAAGCTGAAAACGAAGGCGTTGAGCGACTCGTCGGGATGTTGTGTTGAATAGCTGACAGTCATTGACGTAGACAAAACGATACATACGAATCTACTCTATTTGTATCTACCGTCGTATCTACGCCCTTTACCTGTTCTAGACAAAAAACGCAGTTGTCACCGGGGTAACGTCACTAACTCCGCTCCTCCCAAACCCGCGCTACATTGACTATTACATTGACAGCATGCTGCATATCCTGCACGGAAACCCATTCCTGCCGCGAGTGAAAGGCATGTTCACCCGCGAAAATATTCGGGCAGGGCAATCCCATAAACGACAGACGAGACCCATCAGTACCGCCCCGAATGCTACGCTGCCGCGCCGACAAGCCAGACCGGCGCAGGGCTTCGAGTGCGTGCTCTACGACGGCTGGATGCTCGTCGAGGACCTGCTTCATGTTGCGATATTGTTGCTGGATAGTCAGCGTGGCCGACGAATTCGGATACTGTTTCAGCACCTCGTTTAGCTGATTTTGCAGGTACGTTTCTTTCTCCTGCAAGCCTACTTCCGTAAAGTCGCGAATGATAAACTCGACCGTCGCCTGATCCTGATTGCCGTCCATGCGTGTTGGGTGGACGAACCCCTGCCGCTCTTCAGTGGTCTCGGGTGACAGGTGGTCTTTGGGCAGCGATGCCAGCAGATCGGCCGCAATTTTCAGCGCATTTTCCAGCTTACCTTTCGCGAAGCCGGGATGCGTACTGACTCCATGAATCTGAATCGATACGGCGTCGGCAGAGAACGTTTCGTCTTCGAGCGTCCCCAGCGATTCGCCATCGATAGTATAGCCATACTGCGCGCCGAGCTTCGCCATGTCGACTTTTTCTGTTCCGCGTCCAACCTCTTCGTCGGGCGTAAACAACAGCCGAATACGGCCGTGCTTAACATCCGGGTGGGTCAGCAGGTAATTGGCCGCGTCCATAATTTCAGCTACGCCCGCTTTGTTGTCAGCACCCAGCAAAGTCGTTCCGCTGGCCGTAATGATATCGTTGCCTAGCTGATGCGCCAGATCGGGGTGGTCGGCCACGCGAATAACCTGCGCAGTATCGTCGGGAAGGACCAGATCAGCTCCATCATAGTTGGAATGGATAAGTGGCTTTACCCCCGCCCCTGTTACGTCTGGCGACGTATCGACGTGTGAACAAAGGCAGATCGTCGGCACATCCGCTTTGTCGGTATTGGCAGGAATCGTCGCGTAAACATAACCCCACTCATCGAACTCGGCATCAGAAATACCCATTGCCCGTAGTTCGGCAACCAGCACGCGGCTCAGATTTTTCTGCTTCTCCGTGCTGGGATTCGTCCGTGACTGTGGGTCGGACTGGGTGTCGATCTGCACGTAGCGCAAAAACCGGTCGACAACAGTATATTGATAATTATTCATTGCTTACTAGGCAGTAACGTTGAGAATAGTGGCCAGATCGGCAGGCGAATAGTTCACGCTTTTCAGAGTTTTCCGGTCGGCATTGCGGAAGACCAGATACGTACCGGCCGATTCGGTATAGTAACAGTCGACACCCTTATTACGGTACTGCGCCACGGTGGCCTCCGCTTCTTCGACGGTCTGACAGGCTTTGCTCATATTCGACCGTTGTACTTCGTCGAACAGGGCTTTGAACTGTTCTCCCAACCCGAACTCAAGAACCGCCCCCGACAGGACGTACTGCAAATCGCAGAGAGCATCGGCGACGGCCACGATATCCTGCGCGTCGATAGCCTCGCGCAGTTCATCGAGTTCTTCCGCCAGCAGCGCCACCCGTAGTTGACTCCGGCTGGCATCGGGAATTTGTGGACTATCGAGTACGGGTGCCTGGAATGTATGGTGAAACTCAGACACTTGATTAAGTGAGTCGGGAGATTGCATAGTCTTGAACTGTGATTTTTACGATTTAAACTGTGATTCGTTTGATTGAGGTGATTGCGTTGATTTTTGAACCATAATTTATCAGGGTAATCAGACAAAGCACAGTTCAAGACAGGTCAGCCAATCAGAAACCGGGAATCAGATTTGTTTTAATCAGCTTGATGGAGATGGCCAGCAGGATAATACCGAATATTTTGCGCAGCACCGCTAACCCACCGGGACCCATGCGGGCTTCAAGCCACTCCGACGATTTGAGGACGATGTAGATCAACAGCAGGTTGATAACGATGCCCATGATAATGTTCAGTGTCTGATATTCAGCCCGTAGCGAGATGATCGTCGTCAGTGTACCAGCACCGGCAATGAGCGGAAAGGCAATCGGGACAATATGCGTCGCTCCGCCGGCTTCGACCTCCGATTTGAAAATAGTACGGCCCAAAATCATTTCCAGACCAATCAGAAAAATGATAAGTCCGCCGGCCACGGCAAACGAAGCGACGTCGACGCCGAACAGTTTCAGAATACGTTCGCCCACAAATAGAAACGATACCATTAGCGCCCCCGACGCAAACGTTGCCTGTTCCGACTCGATCTTACCCACTTTCTTGCGCAGGTCGATGATCACCGGCAGCGACCCTACGATGTCGATGACCGAAAAAAGAATAAGCGTTACGGAGACAATCTCCCGGAAGTTGAACATGGCAACAGGATTGGTCAGGTGGGTTGAACTAACGGATTAGTGGCGGTACTGACGCAGGAAATCGCGAAGCTGTTGGCGTTCGGCTTCGGTAATAGCGGGAAAATTAGCAATGCGGAAGGTCGTGTTTTTCCAGTTACCATAGCCGTTTCCCAATAGGATACCAGCCTGCTGAGCCGCTTTTTTCACCGTCTGAATAGCCGCTTCGCTCCCCGTGACGGCAATCACCGTGTCGGAACGAGTGGCCGGATGCTCGGGGGTAGCAGGTGGGACAAGCAGACGGAACGGTGAATCGGCCATCTCGCGCTCAAAAAACATGTACCACTCAGCCGCGTGCTGCCGCGTCATCGCGTCGACCTCTGCAATCGGTGGTACCTGCTCCAGTACCCGCATCAGGCAATAAATACCCAGTCCGTTCGGTGTATACGGTGTCTGGAATTTGCTGAAATTTTCGTGGATGAATAGCAGGCTGTTGTAGTGATCATTTTCGCCGATAGCCTGCGCCCGTTTGAGCGCAGCAGGCGAATAAATCAATACAGCCAAACCGGCCGGTAAGCCAAAGCACTTTTGTATGGACGCAAACCAGACGTCGGCCAGTGTCCAGTCGAACGCAATACCCGCCATCGATGATACGGCATCGACTGCAATCAGGGCAGAGAAGTCGCGCCGGAACTGCCCCAGCGTTTCCATGCTGACCTGTGTACCATTGGACGTTTCATTTTGTACGACGCATAGGGTATCGGCCAGATTGGGCGCGATCATCGGTTTGATTTTATGGGCGTACTCACGCCATTTGTCGCCAAACGCGCCCCCCGACGGATGTAAACTTGTCGACGCCGTTAGCGACTGCGCTACGATTTCCCAGCACTCCGTCGCCGACGACACCAGCGCCACATGATAGTCAGCTGGTATGGCCAGTTTCTCATGCAACAACGCAACCATTCGTTCGACAATCCCCATAAATCCCGGACTGCGGTGATTCAGGCTGACAATACCATCGCGAACAGCCTGTGCGGCATAGTCGGCAACCTGCGGGTATACTTTCGACGGACCGGGGTAAAAGGTGATCATACATTCTTTTTTTAACACAAAGTCACAGAGGACTTCACGGAGCAATGAGCCTTATTCGCTTCACTGTGTACTCCTTACCTCTGTGTTTATAAATCAATTAAGTATCTAACTGCCAACTCATAACCCATCAGCCCCATGCCAACGATGACACCTTTGCATTTGGCCGACAGGTAGCTGTGATGACGGAATGATTCGCGGGTATGGACATTAGAAATATGGACTTCGACGGCCGGTGCCGAAACAGCCGATAATGCATCTCCCAACGCAACGGACGTATGCGTGTATGCACCTGCATTGATAACAATACCATCGCCCCCGAAACCAAATTCGTGAATTTTGTCGAGCAGCGCCCCTTCGTGGTTTGATTGAAAATATTGAAGTTGTACGTCAGGGAACGTCGCTTTGAGCGTCTCGAAGTAAGCGTCGAACGACTGACTACCGTAGATACCCGGCTCGCGTTTACCAAGCAGGTTTAGATTGGGGCCGTTGATAATCAAAATCTGTTTCATACACACAGTTTGTGGTTTGTCGTTCGTAGTTTGTGCCGGGCGGTTGGCTGACGCATGAGTTGCTGACCACGCATCAGTCAACTACTAACCACAAACCACAAACAACGAACTACCCAGTGTGGCAAAGTTATATAAACACCTTTAAGAACTACCTTCGACTTGAGCGGTCGCTAGCCGGCAACTCGGTCGAAGCCTACCTGCACGACGCTGAAAAGCTGTACCAATACATCCTGCTGACCGACCCGTCCCGTATGCCTACGGACGTGACCGAACAGGAACTGATGGGCTTTCTGGTGTACCTCGGTGAGCTGGGTCTGACGGCGCACAGTCAGGCACGGATACTGTCGGGGTTGAAGTCATTTTTCAAATATCTGCTGCTCGAGGGACTAATTCAGCACGATCCGACGCAGTTGCTCGAAGCACCCAAACTGGGCCGAAAGCTTCCCGACACGCTAAGCTTTCCCGAAATTGAAGCAATTCTCGACGTCGTTGACTTGTCGACGCCCGGCGGCACCCGCGACCGGGCCATGCTTGAAGTGCTATACAGTTCGGGGCTGCGCGTATCGGAACTGCTCGGTCTTCGGCTGACCAACTGTTATTTCGACGAAGGCTTCGTACGAGTGCTGGGAAAAGGCGATAAGGTCAGGCTGGTACCAATTGGGCAGGATGCCATGCACTACACGCGCATCTACGTCAACCATGTGCGTAGTCAGCTTGACGTACAGAAGGGCGATGAAGACACCATCTTTCTGAATCTGCGCGGTAAGCAACTCTCGCGAATTTCGGTCTTCACGACAATCAAGAAACTGGCGGATCAGGCGGGCATCCAGAAAAACATCAGCCCCCATACCTTCCGGCATTCCTTCGCCACACATTTGATTGAAGGCGGTGCCGACCTGCGCGCCATCCAACAAATGCTGGGTCACGAATCCATTACGACAACGGAAATTTACACGCACCTTGACCGCGATTATTTACGGCAGACATTGCACGATTATCATCCGAGAGCGCGAAAAAATAGCCCTAAAAACAAAGTCCCCGCCGTCGAAACCGACAGCGGGGATCCCCCAACCTAACTAACCCAAAACTACATGAATATCAATATACTGGCGATGCGGTCAGAGCCGCGTTCATAGCTAATTCGTACATGAATTTGATTAATTCATTTGCTTGTTTACAAAACAAATGCTGTGCCATATTAAGAGACTGATTCCTAAAAAACGTAAATAAATTTTCAAAATATATTTCTGCTCACCCCATCTATTTTAATGGTCATTCATTCATGTAGTAATTCCTTAATCGGGTTAGCAGCTGAATATGGCTAACTTTGCGGCCGAAATTGTAACCGCGTATGTCTGTTAAGCCCAAAAAAGAACTTGGTCAGCATTTTTTGACCGACCTCAGCATTGCCGAACGCATTGCCCAGTTGCTAGCGGGACATACCGCGTTGGGTCAGCCGCCCTATCGGCAGATTCTGGAAATCGGGCCGGGCATGGGTGTACTAACACAGTTTCTCCTGCAGGATACCCGCTTCGACACCTATGTCATTGAAATCGACCGAGAATCAGTCGATTACTTAAACCAGCATTTCCCGGCGCTTGAGGGTAAAATTTTGCCTTCAGACTTTCTGAACATTCGGCCCGATCTGCTACCCACTAAACAACCTGACTCGACACAACCCTTCGCCGTAATCGGCAACTTTCCGTACAACATCTCGACGCAGATTCTTTTCAAGGTCCTTGACATGCGCGACCGGGTACCCGAAGTGGTCGGTATGTTTCAGCGCGAGGTAGCGCAGCGCGTGGCATCGGGACCGGGTAATAAAGATTACGGTATTCTGAGTGTGCTGCTACAGGCCTGGTACGACATCACCTACGAATTCACCGTACCGCCGGACGTTTTCAACCCGCCACCGAACGTGTTTTCGGGTGTGATTTCGCTCAGGCGCAACGACAAAACTGACTTGGGCTGTAGCGAGCGGAAGTTTACGCAGGTAGTTAAGCATGGGTTCAATCAACGCCGGAAAACGCTGCGGAATGCGCTCAAACCCCTCAATCCGACCGAGGCTGCGCTAGCCAGTCCGTTTATGGCGAAGCGGGCGGAACAACTGAGCGTCGCCGAGTTTATTCAATTGACAAACCTGATGGAACAGGCTGACTGATGACCTTTGAACTGACGCAGGATTACCTCGACCAGCTAATTGCCTATATCGAAGCGGGTGACGATGAACGGCTCCGGGCCGAGATGGAGGAGCTGTACCCTGCCGATATCTCCAGTATACTCAACGAACTCGATGCCGAACCGGCACACTACCTGCTCAGTTTACTCGACGAAAGCATTGGTGCCGAAATTCTGGCTAACCTCGACACTGCCGACCGGACCGATTTCCTAAAGACATTTACGTCGGAACAATTAGCCCCGCTGGTCAATGAGATGGACTCCGACGATGCGGTCGACGTATTGAACGAGCAGCCGATTCAGGTACGGGAAGAAGTCATCGGCCTTCTCGAAGACCGCGAACAGGCTCGCTTCAACATCGACCTGCTTCACTACGAAGATGGCGTGGCGGGTAGTCTGATGCAGAAGGAGTTGATCAAAATCAACGTCAACCTGACCGTCAACGCCTGTATCGAGGAAATTAGACAGCAGGCCGAAGACGTCGAGAATGTCTATGCCATTTATGTCATCGACGACGTAGGTAAATTGTTGGGGCTGGTTTCGCTGAAGAAGATTGTGCTTTCCCAGAAATACGTCAAGATTGCCGATATCTACGACGACGACGTTGTCTTTGTCGAAACGTACCGCCCGGTCGATGAAGTGGCCGAGTTAATGCAAAAGTACGACCTCGACGCTATTCCGGTTGTGAACGGGCAGCAACGCTTGCTGGGCCGAATCACCATCGATGACGTGGTCGACGTCATTACCGAGCAGGCCGAAGAAGACCGGCAGGTGATCTCGGGTATGGCGGGCGAGGTTGAAGAGGACGACAGTGTATGGCTCCGCTCGAAAGTGCAGCTGCCGTGGCTGGTGGCCGGGGCCGTAGGTAGTCTGCTGGCGGCAACGGTTATCAATGGCTTTCAAGCCGAACTGGGCAAAATCGCGGCACTCGCGGCCTTTATCCCGATTATCGGTTCGACGGGTGGTAACGTGGGCATTCAAACCTCGTCACTTATTCTGCAAAGCCTGTCCGATACATCGGGGCTAACGACAACGCTGGGCAGCCGACTGCTGCGAACCTTGCTGGTGGCGCTAATCAACGGCATGGTCGTCGGACTGATTGCAGGCACATACACCTTCCTAATCGGCGAACCACGACTGTTCTTCGTCGTCGCGACCTCGCTGCTGTCGGTGGTACTGCTGGCGTCGTTTATGGGTACAGTAACACCGTTGTTGCTAAATCGGATTGGTATTAACCCTGCCGTAGCCTCCGGCCCGTTCATCACCACCGCCAACGACCTCATCGGCATTGGCGTTTACTTCATGATCGCGCAATGGCTGTTGTCTGAACTGTAGTCTTGAACTGTGATTCGTCTGATTACGTTGATTGCATTGATTTTTTGAACCATAATCTATCACGTAAATCAAATAAATCACAGTTCAGACAATCTTGAACTATGATTTATTTGATTTACGTGATTCCACTGATTTTTTTGAATCATAATCAATCATCTCAATCACAAGAATCACAGTTCAAGACAATGATAGCCGTTATTCAGCGCGTTAGCCGAGCATCCGTTACAATCGATACACAAGTCAAGGGGCAGATCGGCACGGGGTTTCTGGTGCTGCTCGGCGTTACGCATACCGATACGCCGGAAGACGTTGAGTGGTTGAGCCGGAAGATCGTCGGGATGCGCGTATTCAGCGATACCGACGACAAAATGAATCTCGACCTCGCCAGCGTCGGGGGCAGTATTCTGCTGATCAGTCAGTTTACACTACACGCCAGCACAAAGAAAGGTAACCGACCCAGCTTTATCGAAGCCGCCCGACCGGAGGTTGCCATTCCGCTGTACGAAGCCATGATCCGGCAATTATCGACCGATCTAGGCCATGCTATTCAAACCGGCGAGTTCGGTGCTGATATGAAAGTCGACCTGCTCAACGATGGCCCGGTAACAATCATCATTGATACAAAGAATCGCAGCTGATTTAGCGCAGCAGCAGCTGATTGCCCTGTCGGCGTATAATCGTATACGTCTGTGTACTTGGTCCGCTCCAGTTTTCGGACCGAATAACCAGCCGGTTACTTTGTGCTTGCCACGTTCCCGAATAGTCGGCAGTGGTAATCGGGGGTGTGCCGCACCAGCCTGAGTTAACCCGCTGTACCATTTTCCCACCCGGGTTGAAAACGTACCCGTATTGATTATCTGCGAGTCGGTTGCGTAGCACGTAAATCGATGCGGTATCGGTCTGCGACCAACCATCGTACACCCAGATCCCGACGACCGAGTCTGTACTGCCGGGGTCGGCCAGCTGAAAGGGATGGCATGCGTTCAGGCCAGCGATAAAAAGCGTGAGTACCAATAGTTTTTTCATGGAATTGGCCGTTTAGCACGTAGACCCGTTCGATAAAGTCTGGGTTGGAATCCGGCATAATCTTTCCCGCTGCCGCGCGGACTGCCTATGCGTTTCCCACGCTTATCCATTACTTTTACCAAAATCGCCCGCTACGGTTACAGGCGTTCCCCGTAAAAAGCGACCTGCTGGACAATGGATTTTTTACCTGCTGACCTGACTAACTACGCTGAAGCCCACACCTCACCCGAACCGGAGTTGCTACAGCGACTCAACCGCAACACGCGGGCGCAGGTGATGGCTCCCCGCATGCTGTCGGGGCATTTGCAGGGGCGGCTGCTCAGCATGATCGCCCACATGATCCGGCCCCGTCGTGTGCTTGAAATCGGTACGTATACAGGTTATTCAGCCCTTTGTCTGGCCGAGGGCCTAACCGACGACGGCCTGCTGATCACGCTCGAACAAAACGAAGAACTCGAAGATTTTGCCCGCTCCTACTGGCAGCAATCGCCCTTGGGAGCTAAAATCGACCTGCGTATTGGCTCAGCCGCCGACATCATTCCAACGCTTACCGACACCTTCGATCTGGTATTTATCGATGCCGACAAGCGTAATAATCAACTGTATTACGAGTTAACCTTCGACAAACTGCGTCCCGGTGGCTTTATCCTGGCCGACAACGTGCTGTGGAGTGGCAAGGTAACCGCGCCTGTCAAACCGAACGACCTCGACACACAGACCGTGCTGGCATTCAACCAATTGATTCAGGATGACCCTCGCGTTGAGAATGTGCTACTGCCCATCCGCGACGGTATTACGCTGATTCGAAAAATTTGAGACTCACTGGCATCGCAGCTGAACGTTAAACCTTAACCATCAGACTTTAAACCCAATAACCAACTATGCTCAAACGAACGCCTTTTCTTTTCTTTCTGCTCTGGCTGGCAGCTGGCGTTGCGTCGGCACAGCTGTCGCCCCCAACCGTACCCGACCGGCTGACCTTCGCCGACATTTCAGTACGACTTGACGACAACGCCCGGCGTATCGTGCAACAGGATGTCAACGCACTGTTGGCTAACCGGCAATATTGGACGGCCAAACTCGACCGGGTGGTGCTGTATTTTCCCGTCATCGAAGCCATTCTGATTCAGGAAGGCGTTCCGACCGATTTTAAATACCTAGCCGTGCAGGAAAGCTCGCTAACGCCCGACGCGGTATCGTCGTCGGCGGCAGTGGGGTACTGGCAGTTCAAGCGGGAAACCGCTACCGGCCTAGGTATGCGGGTCGATGAGGGTATCGACGAGCGCAAAAGCATCACAGCATCGACGCACGGTGCCGCCCAGTACATGAAACGCAGCAATGCGCAGTTCAACAACTGGGTTGCGTCGCTGTATTCTTATTACCTGGGCGCGGGGGGTATTGCCAAGCTAATCCCGCCCGACTGGGCCTACGCCCGCGAGATTGCCCTCGACGGCCGCACCGATCGCTACATCCTGCGCTTCTTCGCCCATAAACTGGCGATCGAAAACGCACTGAAATCGCATCAGACCAGCAACCAGTTTGCACTGCTCGAATATCCCGGCGGCAGCAACAAAACCTTCCCCGAAATTGCCGGCGAACTGAGCGTCGATGAGTTCGAGTTGCGGAAATACAACCGCTGGCTGATTAACGACACGGTACCGACCGATAAGACCTACGTTATGATTGTACCGGTACCGACCGATCAGATCAACGACGTACGGCAGAAAATTGTCAGCGTTGGATCGCGGAAAGCCGCCGATGCCGGGCAAGCAGACGTTGGTTTTCCGGTCCTGCGCCGGGTAACGGCGGGCCTGGGCGGGAAGGATAACCCGGCACTCTACGAAATCAACGGCCTGCCCGGTATTCAGGCGCAGGCAGGCGATAACGCAGCGACGCTGGCCCGAACGTCTAGAATTAGCCTGTCGAGTTTCCTGCGCTATAACGATCTGGACGAATCCGACCCGATTATCGTTGGCGACGTATACTATCTGGCAAAAAAACGCAAGAAAGCACTCGTCCCTTTCCATACGGTACGGGTTGGCGAGACGGCCCGCAGCATTTCGCAACGGTACGGGCTGCGCCTGAAACGACTGCTGCGCTACAACCGCGTCGACCGGACCCAGAAGCTGATGACGGGTCGGGTGATGTGGCTACGGGAACGCCGGCCGGCTAGTAAGCCCGTCGAAATCATCAACGGGCCAACACCACCCGTCTACGATCAGACACCAACGCCACCGACCCGCACCGACGTGGCTGATGGATCGCAGCCAACCCGCGCGGTTGCCGGTACCAGCGACATTCCCCGCACTATGGCGGACCGGAAGAAGTACCAGCCTAAACTGGTCGGCGGGGGTGTAACACCAAACGACGGCACCGCCCAACCAGCCACCCCGCAGCCCGCTACCGACGTTCAATCAGTAGGTGGTGATGGCTGGTCGACAGGGAGTAATGGCAGTGGTATGAACAAGGCCAAGAAAACGCCCCGCACGACAACCGGAAGCCCAACGGTAAGCCAGCCCGCCAACGCCGATGGTAGCCAGCGCATCGTGATTGTGCGCTCCCCAACGGGCGACGCCGGTCAGACCGAAACCCGCGCCGTGCCCGTCGCGACAACGCCCGAACGCGCACAGCCTGCTAGCGCACCCGTTGCTGATACGAAGCCCGCGAGCAAGTCCGTTGCGTCGTCGGAAACCTATGCACCGAGTCGTCCCAGCAAGCCAGCCCCAGTTCGCGACGACGATCTTCAACCGACCGAAACCCGCACTACTCCGACAACGCGCCCTGCTACGCCTAAAGTCGAAACCCGGCCCGCCGAGACGGTAGCTACCAAGCCAGCTGCCGCTGAGCCAGTGCCGATTAGCCGCCCGGCTACCCCTGTCGATCGTATGGCCACTACGCACACGGTCGAAGCAGGACAGACGTATTACAGCGTTGCCCGGATGTACGGCCTGACAGTTGATGAACTACTGACACTAAATAACCTGACGGCCAGCGAGCCACTAGCAACAGGCAAAAAACTGATGGTAAAGCCAACGGCAGCAAACAACACCGCAGCGACCAAATCACAGCCGACGACGAAGCCTACAACCAGCGGTTCACCAGCCAAAGTCGTGTATCACACTGTGGGTAAGGGTGAAACGATGTACCGTATTTCGAAAGAGTACGGCGTTACGGTCCAGCAGATTCAGGAATGGAACAGCCTGACGGACACGAATGTGAAGGAAGGCCAAAAACTAAAAATCGAGAAATCAGAATAGCTCAGTAGCCTTTCCAACCCGCGAAACAGCCCCCGTTCAGAACGGGGGCTGTTTCGCGTTATGACAGTTTACGTACGAACTAACAGCTATTGTACCAGCCAATTTTCCGACGGATGCGCCTTGGGAACGGGTATGAAACACCAGAGACAGGTTCAACAGGGTACTCCTTACCCTTGCCAGGCTGGCACCTGTCAACCGATCTGTTTTTGATCGAATCCCTGTTCCGCAACGTGTCGCTACGTACAGAGTAGCGCATATCGACTTTGGCCCTTACCTGTGAGCGAGTCTACGTTTTATGTTTCCCATAGAGCCCCCAAAACCTTGTAGATAGACGGCAAATAGTTATTTTTTTCTCTTTTGGATACTTAAACGTTAACTTTTTCACTATATCATAAAATTTGGCCTGCTCTTTGGTCATAAATCCATAGCCACTCTCTCATACTTGTCTTTACCGGCTGTGCAGTAATATGCACGTTGCTTCGTGATACCAGTAAGGAAAGCTGCATTGATCAACTGTCATGTATAAACGAGTTAGCTACAGTCCGGCAGTAGCACACTGAACCGCATTTCCTGACCCGATTCATACAGACGACATTCTTGAAAGTTACTGGATTTACTTACCTAAACTAGCCATCGTATGAAAGAAAATTTGACGGACACGCGCATCCTGCTAGTCGACGACAACCCACTCAACTTACTACTGATCCGCAAACTGATTACAAAATGGGGAGGTCTTGTCGATACAGCCGACAATGGCGAGAAAGCCGTTGAATTGAGCCGGATCGGCGCGGCCAATCAGCTACCGTATCAAGCGATTATTATGGATTTGCAGATGCCTGTCATGGATGGTGCAACGGCCTGCCAGCTTATTCGTCAATTCGATTCAGCCGTGGCAATTCTGGCGTCGTCGGCGACTGCACTGCCGCAGGAAGAGCTCGATGCCAGCGGCTTCACGGGTTCAGTGGTCAAACCGTTTGAGTCGGCGCAGCTACGCGATCAGCTTCTTTCACTCCTATCCTAGCTTATGAATGCCGTTGCATCGTCTGTCGGTCCGCCGGTTATTTCACCCGCTGAGCTAAGTCGGGAGGTCAGCCATCAGTCGTCCTATGGTACGACGACGATCGTGTGGGTGTTTCTGTCGGTCTACCCATTCTTCTCCATTCTCGACTATGTCTTCGCAGAAACGTTGTGGCAACCCTTTTTGCTGGTCCGTCTCATAACAGTCCTGCTGGTGTACATGGTGTACCGCGTGGGGCGGGCATATAACTGGTCGTACCGATGGCCCCTGCATCTGATCTTAGCTAGCGTATCGCTGACGTATGCGCTGCTTTGTAACCTGGTCGACTTCGGTGCTATCAGCACCTACTTCCTGACGCTATCGGCAATCTTTCTGCTCATCAACGCCACAGTGTACTGGAAAGCCGTCAACTCGTATCTGCATGCTGCCTTCGCCATTGTTGTCCAGTTATTCTGCTTTTATCTGGTGAATCAGCGCTACCCGATCCTGACGTTTTTTCAGGAAGGTGGAATCATATTTATGGTTATTGCGATCTGTTCGGCGTATATCCCACGGGCACGATTCCAATCGCTCGGACGCGAGATCCGACTGCAACTGACCGCCCAGCACACCAACGACAAGCTACAGGATCTGAACGAAGAACTAATTGGCAAAAACCAACTGATACTGGATACGAACGCGCAGCTCAAACGGCTCAACGACCAGAAAAACGACTTTATCTCCATTGCTGGTCACGACCTGAAAAACCTGGTCGGCACCATCCGCCTGTCGGTGGGTGAGCTACAGGCCGAAGGCGCTGCGATGAGTCCGGATCAGCAGGAATATGTTGGCTTTATTTCGGATGCGTCGGGGCGCATTCAGTACCTGCTCAACAAGCTGCTCGATGTCAAAGAAATCGAAGGCACGGAGATCGCGTTCAACTACGAACAGGTTGATTTGAATCGAATCATCAACCGTATCGCCAACGAACTGACGGATGCGGCCACTCGGAAAGACATTCAGCTGTTGCTGAACATGCTGCCCACCAGCATCATCGTGCAGGTCGACCAGGTATTTGCGCGGCAGATTTTCGAGAACCTGATTACCAATGCCATTCGGTTCTCGCAACCCGCCAATACGCTTACGCTGCATACCGACGCCACCGATACACGCTTCGTCTTTGAACTGATCGACCACGGACAAACCATCGGGCAGGCGCAGATGGATCGGTTATTCAACAAGCTCGATGAGTTGTCGCACACAACCGTCAGCTCACCCGATCGCGCCGGTCTGGGCCTGTCGATTGCCCTCCGGCTGACCGAAGCCATGCACGGGACGCTGACCTACGCCAGCAACCCACGCATCGGCAACCGCTACCGGGTTGAGTTCCCGCTGGCCTAACCATCAGTCCATACGCTCCTGCTTATTCAACTAGTTGCTCCTTACCTATGTCGCTCGTTACCCCTTCCGTTCATCATATCTGGCTATTACCCCTACTGAGCGCTATACTGCAGCCGGCCGTTGGTAAGCCCATACCCGCCCGCCGACCCGTTCAACTGGTTCGCTCGAACTGGACAATAGCTAAACCGGCCACTATGACGGCGGTGGCAGCCCTACCGATGCCCGCACCAGCCGTTTCACCTACGCGGGTAACGTTTGCTGAAGCCGGTTACACCGATCAGTCGCTACAGGGGCTAAGTAGCACGGCTACCTACTATTTGCGAATTCCGCCCACAGGCACATTACAGAACGGACAGCTTACACTTCTCCTGACGCCTTCGCAGGCGTTGCTGCTCAACAAATCGTCGGTAACGATACAGGTACATGGCCAGCCGGTGCTCAGCCTGAACCTGAATCAGTTGACCCCCAATAGCCCGATATCCGTACCGCTGTCGCCCGATAGTCAGCAGGCCGGTTCTCCGTTCGTACAGGTTGACGTAAAAACGCAACTGGCCATCAGCGATGATCGCTGTAGAGACCTCGAAAATCCGGCGCTATGGCTCAAGGTCGGGCAAGCGTCGTCGGTCACGTATCAGGCCGCAGCCAACGCGAATCGTCTGAACCTGTCGAACTGCCTGCCGACCAAAACGGCCATCGTTTATCCGGCCACAGCCAGCCCTGTCGACATCCGGCTGGTCAGTGCTTTATATAGCCGCCTGAGCGAACTACGACCCGGCACGGTCGGCCTGTTTCCGGCGAATCAGGCCCCCGATTCGTTACGAAACCTGATCGTCGTCGGTGAACTGACCAGCTTACCCACTCGCTACCGTTCCCTGCTGACCCGGCAACCACAGCCCCACCAGGGTCTGTTCGCCCTGAAAACCGCTACGCTCCAGCAGCCGGAAGTCCTGTTTGTAACGGGAAGTGGACAGGATGGCTACGCCAAAACGGTCGACGCCGTGAGTAACTCGACCGTTCTGGCGTCGGCGTTCGGCGACTTCCTGACGATCAGCGAAGCCCGACAGGAACAACTGGATCGCCCGCAGTCGGACCGGCTGACGCTGGCGCAGTTGGGTGGGCAACCGACGATGATGCAGGGGATTGGCTCGCTGCGACAGCTGTACAGTTTCCGGCTCAGCGACTTCAGCAAGCAGCCCAATGAAATCGAAACGCACCTGGAAGCCCGCTACAGTGGTTTACAGGCGGGCGACCGGGGCTACCTGAATCTATACATCAACGACGTGCTGTTCAGCAGTACCGCCCTCGACAAATCAGGGCTAATTTCGGTGTCGCCGAAAGTAAAACGCTACCTGCTCAAACCGTTCAATACGGTACAGGCGGAGTTTCGCTTCTTCCCCGGCACCAACGTCTGCCAGAATAGCTTCACCAGTTTCTTCGCCCAGGTCGACGTGCAGCGATCGTACGTCTACAGTACCGCAGCCTATTCATCCGAAACGCTTAGCTTCCTGCAATATCCGGGTGCTTTCCAGAGCAAACCGCTGGCGGTTGTCGTGAGCAAATCACAGCTAACCCAGGCGATTCCGGGCGTCTGTGAACTAGTACGACAGTTGAACCAGCGCCCGGCGAAGGCGCTCACGATTCCATCGGTATACGTATCGGATAGCTACAAAGCCTCAGATGACGAAAATCTGCTTGCCATTCTCAACCGCACCGATCCGTTGTGGGGTCGTCTGTCGAAGGCCCCGGTGCAGTTCGACCGCGATTTCCGATTGTACGGTGACGACCGCAGCAAACCGCTCTTTGCCGTTTCCGACTCGGTATCATGTGGCGTGGCCCAGATTTTCCGGGAAGGCGATCAGTCGGTGCTGCTGCTGTCGCTGAACGGAGCCATTGCCGCCGGAGCGTTGCAAAACACCGCCCGCCACCTGACCGATCAGTTGTCGAATCAGGCCAGTAATGTGCTGATTGCTGCCGGCCCCAACCGGTACGTGTTCAACCTCACCGAAGATAATTCCAGTATCGACTACTACGACCGGACCGACTATGCCCGCGACTGGTGGGGTCGTTACAACCTATACATCCTCGGTGGTCTGCTGGTACTAATTCTGCTGGCTTTCCTTTACGTGCGCTCGAAGGTAAAAGTATCGCAGGCCCTTTTCGAGAACTAACCATGCGTTATCTGCTCAGTTTGTTACTGCTGGTTAACAGCGTCGTGGGGTATGCCGGGCCGCGCTCGGCGTGGCCGCAACCCAAGCACCGGTTTATGTTCGTGCCGGGCGTCTACTATTACCGGGCTACGAGCTACTGGGGCCCCGACCGCACGGTGCAAACCTTCGGCGACAACGGTCGATTTCAGTCGGTCAACATCCGGTTGTATGGGGAGTACGGCCTGTCGGATCGGCTGACACTGGTCGGCACGTTGCCTTTCGCCACGAACCAGTACAAAAGCGAGCAGCAGACCATTCATAACAGCGGCCTGACCGATCTCGAAGTCGGACTACGGTACAATCTGCTCAACGTCGACAACCGGCGTTATCTGTCGGTGCAGGCGCAGGCGATTGCCCCGTTGTACCAGAATGCCAGTCGAATACCGTATCTGGGTTATGCCAGTAGCGGGGCTGAGCTAAAACTGCTGTACGCGGGCAGTCTGAAACTGAATAACCGGGATGCGTATTTCAACACGGAAGCCGGGTTTCGACGCTTTTTTCGCGTTGGTCCCCGCCCGGTCGATCAGGTATCGTTGCTGGCGACGATGGGTTGGTACGTGTCGCCCAAGAATGTACTGACTGGCGAACTGAGCGGGCTTATTTCGTACAGCAGTCTGTTTCGCGAACTTAATCCGGTCAACCCAACGGTCAACACGGATTTTCGCTTTGCTAAAGCAACGCTGGGCTATGGTCGTCAACTCGGTACGGGCACCTGGCTGTACGCCAATGTGTACGGCGATGTCTACGGGCAGAACGTTGGCATCGGACGCGGCTTCTCACTCACCTCCGTTATCCGTTTCTAAGGTATGCAGGCAACCATCACCACGCCACAAACCAGTATAGACTGGCTGTTTACGGCCGGACTGCTAAAGCAGGAACAGGTATTCAGGCTTCGTAGGTTTCAACGCGAAACCGGCTTCGCTCCCGTCAAAATCCTGCTCAATTTCGGCTACATCTCGCGCAAGCAGTACGAACGCATACTCGCTTCGAAAGGTCATACACTGGTGGCGATTCGGGACAAAGCGTTTACTATGGACGTCGTCAGTCAGCTCGACCTGCGTGTGGCCGACCGTTTTCTGGGAATGCCACTACGCATTGAGAATGGGCACGTCGTGGTAGCGATGGCCGACCCGACCGACGAAACGTATATTACCCTCGTTCGCGACACATTCAACCTGCCCCTAACCATTCTGCCCGCATCGGACCTCGACATTATCTGGCTGAGCCATAAGTTACTGGGTGAACCTTACGTTAAAAAAGCTGTCTTCGACCTGGTGCAGCGCGACCCGGAAAGCTCGGCATTGGTAACGTTTACCAACAGTCAGCTGATCGTCATTTTCGGCCTGATCGCCGTCGTCGCTACCCTGCTATGCCTGAATTTTGTCGAGACCTCGATCACAATCAACGTGCTGATGAGTACGTTCTTTCTGATTTCGATTGGCTTCAAGCTGTTTCTGGCCCTGGTTGGTTCGCGGTTCGAGTTGTTTCAGGCGGTCACGAAAGAGGAAGTGGCCCAGGTGCGCAACGACGATTTGCCGGTTTACACCATTCAGCTGCCGGTTTACAAAGAAGACAAGCTGATTCGTAAACTGATCTGGAACCTGCAGAATCTAGACTATCCCAGCGAAAAACTGGATATCAAACTACTGATCGAGGAAGACGACGACAAGACGCTCAACGCCGTTCGGGCGCTTGATTTCCCAGCCAACTTCGAGGTGATCGTGGTACCCTTCCACATGCCGAAGACCAAGCCCAAGGCTTGTAACTACGGCCTGCATTTTTCGCGCGGGGAGTTCCTGACCATCTACGACGCCGAAGATATTCCCGACGCCGATCAGCTTAAAAAAACGGTCTTTCTGTTCAACAAGCTGCCCAAGAAATTTATTTGCCTGCAAGGGGCGCTGAACTACTTCAACCGCAACGAGAACATGCTCACGCGGATGTTCACGCTCGAATACAGCTACTGGTTCGACTACATGCTGCCGGGCTTAGGTACGCTCGACATTCCCATTCCACTGGGTGGCACGAGCAATCACTTTAAACTCGACATTCTGCGCGAGCTGGGCGGCTGGGACCCGTTTAACGTAACCGAAGACGCCGATCTGGGCGTGCGCGCCTTTGCCAAAGGCTACAAGGTGGCCATCGTCAACTCGACTACTTATGAGGAAGCCAACAACGAACCGTTCAACTGGATTCGGCAGCGGTCGCGGTGGATCAAAGGGTACATGCAGACGTACCTCGTTCATATGCGCAACCCGCGTCGGCTCGTGCAGAAGATCGGCTGGAAAGGGTTTATTGGCTTTAACTTTTTTATCGGTGCCACGTCGATGACCTTCCTGCTGTACCCGGTACTGCTGGCCTTTTTTCTGGCTTACCTCGTGTTCGATCTGAAAGCAATCCGGCCGCTCTTCCCAGACTGGGTGCTGTACATCTCGACGTTCAATCTGATTGCGGGGAACATGCTGATGATTTACATCAACATGCTGGCCGTGTTTAAGCGCCGGTTCTACGAACTTATTTGGTTTGCCCTGCTCAATCCGGTGTACTGGCTCATGCATTCGATTGCGGCTTACAAAGGACTTTGGCAGTTGATTACCAAACCGTTCTACTGGGAAAAAACCAACCACGGCCTGAGCAAGACCAACGCCGTAACCGCCAAATCATGACAGCCTACTCCCGTCGTCCGCTACTCGGAGCGACACTCCTGCTGGCAGCCTATTACGTTTTACTGGCGCTCAACGGACAGCGGCTGGGCTTCCACACGCCCGAAGCCTTGTTTCTGAGCGAGAAATCCCTGATTATCTGGCAGGGTATTGGCGACAAAGTACCCGTGCTGGGCCTTACGTTTCCGGTCGTTCCGTTCTTTATTAGTCTGCCGTTTTGTGCGGCATTTCCCTTGACGGGGCCGGTCGTCGCGTCGTCGCTGGGGATGGCGCTGCTCTTCTTTCTGATTCTCGACGATCAGCGACGACTGACCATGCCCCTATTGGTTCAGGCCGGTACGGCCCTATCATTTGTAGCGCATCCTGGTTTACTATTTTCGGCCACCTCAGGGCAGGGAACCTATACCGTGCTTTTGTTCGGCTATCTATTTTTTCGCAGTCTGTTGACGTACTACCAGTCGAACACGACTTATCACGTATCGATGGCCAGTCTATTTCTGCTGGGGCTAGTGTTCAGCGAGGTGGACTTTAGTTGGCTGTGTCTGTTTCTGCTGCCGCTCGTGCTGTTCATTTCGTTGCAGAGCCTGTCGCTGCGGGGCGAAGATACCCTGTCGCGGCTGAGCCTGGCGTTCAATAACGTCTCGCTGCGCCGTAAACTGATCAACAAATCGCTGGCACTGGTCATCCTGTTGTTCATGCTACCGCTGAGCAGTCTGTTTATTTTCAGTCTGCTCAACAGTGTATATGCCGGCGACCCGCAGTATTTTCTGGATAACCCGTATGCGAATGCCAGTGTCGTAACGAGTCAGTTGTTCCGCCAGCAGTTTGCCAATTACACTGCCGATCTGATACAGGCCGATACGTCGGTGCTTATTTCGATCCGGCGGCTGCTGTACGCCCCCCTGATACTGCTGAGTCTACTTAGCGTTCGGGGACGCACCTACCAGTTATTGACCTTGCTTAGCCCGTTGCTGCTGGTCGAGTTTCTGCACGTCAGAGACCCAGCGGTACCTACACAGATCGAGTTTTACCAGCTTTTCCTGGTGCTCGGCTGGGCCGGTCTGACCGTTATTCCCGTGTCTCGTCTACAACAGGTGAAAGGGCTGGCGTTTACGCTGTTGCTTGTTCAGATAGGCGTCAGTGGCTTCCGGCTGCTTAACTCGTCGTACCCCATCGAACGCTCGTTCCTACGCGACGTGATGGTGCTGAACCCCAGTCGGCAACCTGAAGTCCTCGACGACGACAGGCTCATTCAGTTTGTCCGGCAACTGCCCGAAAGCAGTCGTATTCTGACCGACGACGCAACGGCCTATTCAGTCATTGCCCGCACCGAACGGATTCGCCCTTTTCTGCTTGCCTATCAGCAAAGCTATCTGTCGGCCTACGACAACCCAGCCCCTTTCGTGCAGTATATTCTGGCACATAACACGGCCAATGATCCGCAGGCCCAGTTTTCCATGACCAACACCCGCTATGTCGATGCGATTCAGCGCCGAACGGGCCAACGTCTGTCGCCGGTCATGAAAAGCACCGCTTGGTCGCTCTATGCGCTCACGCCCAACCCCATTGCGCCGGCTTCGCTCGCAGCCAACTAAGGCGCATTGGCGCATCAGCCAATCCAGAAGTCTTCGCTGTCGAGCAGTTGCTCGTACCGTTCCTTGTTGAAGCGATACAGATACGGTGCTTTGCTGGACGGAATCGTCGGTCGTTTGTCGAGCCGGTCCAGCACATTGTAATTCATCAGTTGTTTGTAGAAGTTACGCCGGTCCAGACTACGCCCTAAAATAGTCTCGTACAGGCTCTGCAGTTCCGACATGGTGAACGAGTCGGGCAGCAGATTATAGCCAATCGGCTGATAGCTCAACTGTCGCCGAAGGGTTTTGAGCGCCATGCGAATCATGGCATTGTGGTCGAACAGCAATTGAGGTACCTGATCGATGTCCCACCAGCGGCACTCGTCGGTCAGCAGGTCGGGGGTTGGACTTACCTGCGTGTAGTCGACCAGCGCGTAGAAACCCACCGATACGTCGCGGTGGTTTTTCAGCGCACTGTCACCTTCCAGTAGTCGGACCGCCATCTCCTTCATCCCCAGCCGGGACAGCGTTTCATGCCAGGAGAAATACGTCAGCCGGTTCAGGTTGCCGAAGGTGTGAAACTGCTGTAAAAACAGGCGATCCAGCCCCGTACGCTCCCGCAGCGACCGGTCGGCCGCGTCGTCCAGATTCTCCCGATTGCCTACCCGCCCGCCCGGCAGCAACCAGTCTTCCGACTCATTGAAGCGCAACAGCAGTACTTTCAATTGCCCTTCATGGAAGCCAAAAATCACCAGATCGAGCGATACCGATGGCAGGAAGTTGACCAGATAGTCATCAATCCACTGTTGCACTACTTCACTGAAATTCATAATAAAAAATAGTTTGCGCGTAATTATTACACACAGAAAATTCGTAGTATTGCGTCAAATGTACGCACAGAAAATAAGTTCACTGAGTAAATGAATACGACTCGTTTACCACATCGCCCGTACCGCTTCGCTCTGGGTTTCTTCATAGCGGCCATCGGCCTATGGGCCTATACTACCGGTCCGATTCAGCCATCCGACACGACCCGCCCCGATGAAAATCGGTTTACCAAAGTTGTGTTAGCCGAAAAGCTGAACGAACCGCTTGAAATGACCGTACTGCCCGACGAGCGCGTGTTACTCGTGGAGCGGCACGGCGCCGTTCGGCTGTATTCGCCGACCACCAACCAACTTCAGACGATTGCGACCATCGCCGTCAGTACGAAGTATACCGATAAGGAAGGTAACGTAACGGAAGCGGAAGATGGGCTACTCGGCGTCAATATCGACCCGAATTTTACGCAGAACCACTGGGTATACCTGTATTATTCCGATCCCGACGCACCCCGCAACGTACTGACGCGTTATGAACTGCGGGGCGATGAGCTGGTGCTGTCGTCGAAGAAAGTCGTGCTGGAAGTACCTACGCAACGCGAACAGTGCTGCCATACCGGCGGCTCAATCGACTGGGACCGGGCGGGCAATCTATACCTGTCTACCGGCGATAACACCAGCCCCCGCGCCACGCTGTACGCACCGATCGACGAACGGGACGGCCGCAGTCCGTGGGATGCGCAGAAATCGTCGGGCAACACCAATGACCTGCGCGGTAAGATCCTGCGGATTCATCCCGAAGCCGACGGCACCTATACCATTCCCGACGGAAACCTGTTCCCTAAAGGTACCGACCCGTCGGACCGTGGTAAAACCCGGCCTGAAATTTACACCATGGGACACCGGAACCCCTACCGCATTGCCGTCGACAAACATACGGGCAACCTGTACTGGGGCGACGTCGGCCCCGACGCGGGTATGGATTCGGCGGGCGTCGGGCCGATGGCCGAAGATGAGTACAACGTAGCGCAACGGCCCGGCCACTTTGGCTGGCCGTATTTTGTCGGGGCCAATAAAGCGTATAACGACGTCAATTTCGCGACGAATACCAAAGGCGCTCCGTTTGATCCGGCGCACCCAATCAACGATTCGCCCAACAACACCGGCTTGCGGGATCTTCCACCAGCCCAGCCGGCGCTGATTGCCTACCCGGCCTCGGAAAGCAAGAAATTCCCGATCATGGGCTCAGGTGGCCGTAGTGCGATGGCCGGTCCAACGTTCTATAAAGCCGACTTCGCTGGTGCAAAACGGTCGTTCCCGGACTATTACGACGGCAAGGTATTTTTCTACGAATGGATGCGTGACATGATTCTGGCCGTAACCATCAACGACAAGGGCGAACAGACCGGCATCGAACGATTCCTGCCAAACATGCCCTTCAGTCACCCGATCGACATGGCGTTCGGACCAAACGGCGACCTGTACGTATTGGAGTATGGCACAGGCTGGTTTGTCCAGAATGACGATTCGCGGCTGGTACGAATCGAATACAACGCCGGCAACCGTAAACCGCTGGTGCAGGCGACAGCCAGTCAGACAGCCGGTGCTGTACCGATGAA
This sequence comes from Spirosomataceae bacterium, assembly GCA_022702045.1. Taxonomy (GTDB): domain Bacteria; phylum Bacteroidota; class Bacteroidia; order Cytophagales; family Spirosomataceae; genus Spirosoma. The sequence goes on along the minus strand of JAKONH010000389.1, from coordinate 3,896 downwards.
GGTCGCCTTTTCGTCGGCTGGCACGAAGGATTTCGACGGCGATGCGCTGACATACGAGTGGAAAGTGTACAACAAAGCAGGCGGTCAGCCAACCGTATTGACGGGAGCTAACCCTAGCTTTACGTTTCAAAAAGCAGGGCAGTACAAAGCGGTACTAACCGTGAAAGACAACAATGGCATGAGCAACACTCGCGACATAACTCTTGTCGCGGGCAACCAGCCGCCGGTGGTTACGCTGACGACCACAAACCGCAACACGTCGTTCTATTTTCCCGGCCAGCCGGTAGTGTACCAGGTCAGCGTTGCCGACAAGGAAGATGGCAGCCTGGCATCGGGAAAGATTATGCCGAAGCAGGTACAGGTGCGCAGTATGTATCAGCAGGCTGGTGCCAGCAGTGAAGCAGGCCACCAGTTTGCCGAAACCAGCTACCTGGGAACCGGCAAAACACTGATCGACGGCAGCGACTGCAAAGGCTGTCACTTCACGGATAAGAAGTCGATCGGTCCTGCTTTTGTCGAGGTCAGCAAACGCTACAAAGGTGACCCGAATGCCGTAGCCAGTCTGTCCGGTAAAATCATCAAAGGGGGCGGTGGCGTTTGGGGCGACGCTATCATGACAGCACACCCGCAGTTGGGTGCGTCGGATGTGCAGGAAATGGTCAAGTACATTCTGACACTGGCCAACAAGCCCGCCGTTGCGCCATCACTCCCAACCAAGGGAACGATCACACCGAGTAAAGACGAGACCGGCAATCTGGTACTGCGGGCGTCATATAAAGACAAAGGAGCCAATGGATTGCCCGCCCAAACGACCGACCAAATGCTAATGCTGCGCAATCCTACCCTACTCATGGGCGGCAGCGATAGTCAGTCGAAAGGCGTCATGCTGTACAAGATGGGGCAGTCGCCCGTTGCGATCGTTATGGCATCAGGTACCTATGTGCAGTTCAATAAACTCGACCTGACCGGTATCAAGGCGATGGAGTTTGCCGTATCCGTTCCTAAACAGCAACTGCAGGCGGTAGGCGGCAAAATCGAAGTCCGGCTGGATTCGCCAACGGGGCCGTTGCTGGGGCAAACCGACGAGCTGCTTCCAGTCGATGCCAAAAACGCGGCCGACGTATTTAAGCCCAGCACCACGACCGTCACGCTGACGCCCGCAACCGGTGTGCACGACCTGTATTTCGTCTTCAGAAATGAAAAAGCGGGCAAGGCTCCGCTCTTCGTACCCGTTACGGCCCGTTTACTCAATTGATCATTGTCTCCGCTAATCACCGTGCCGACCAGCCCTCTTTGCGCTGATCGGCACGGCCTATTCCCCCTGTATTCCTGTGAAAAAAGCGTTAAAAATCGTTCTCTGGAGCCTGCTGGGTCTCGTCGTGCTCCTGTTTGCGGCAGGTAGCCTGTTTTTCTACAAAGTCAAAAATGGCTTCCCGGTCAGCTACGAAACCGACCGGCCATCGATCAATTTCCCGGCCGACAAACCCGCGCTACTGCTATTCTCAAAAACGACTGGTTTCCGGCATGGCGAGTCGATCGATGCGTCGAAACCGGTGTTCCGGCAACTGGCGCAGCGCAACGGCTGGTTTGTGTACGAAACCGAAGCAGGCGGGGTGTTCAATGCCGATCAGTTGAAACAGTTCAAAGCCGTTGTCTTCGATAATTCGACCGGACGGGTGTTGAACGACGAACAGCAACAGGCACTCAGCCAATACGTCGAAGCGGGCGGGGCGCTGGTGGGTATTCACGGCTCCGGCGACGATTCGCACCATTGGACCTGGTACCAGACCAACCTGATCGGCACTACCTTCTCGCATCATCCGCTTAACCCACAGCTTCAGCAGGCCGAGGTGCAGGTTGACGCCAGCGTCGATTCAACGCTGACGAGCCAGCTACCGGCTTCGTGGAAGCATACAGATGAATGGTACGTTTTCCTGACCCAGCCCAAGAACGTCCGGGTGGTATCGCATATCGACGGCAGCAAGATCATCCCCAACGGCAACATGCTGTTTATCAAAGACAAAAACTTCGGCATGGGTAAGTACCATCCGGTTGCCTGGTATCGGACGGTCGGTCAGGGCAAAACCTTTTACACGTCCATGGGCCATAGTGCGGCCATCTGGCAGGATGCTCATTTTGTTCGGCTACTGGAAAACGCCCTGCGCTGGACATTGAACGGCTGATTCGCTAGTTTACCGACTAGTTCGCATAAACCTTACACCTTACTCGTCTACCCAATGAAAACCATTGTTTTTACCCTTGCCTGCACCCTGTCGTTGTCGACACTGTACGCGGCTTCAACACCAGCACCAGCCGCAACATCCACGCGGGTATCCATAGCGGACTCCGTCGAGCTGAATCAGTATGTCGGCAAGTACAAGTTTGAGGGTTTGCCGTTCGAGTTCGTCACTATCGCCGTGAAAGACGGTAAACTAACCATCGATACGGGCACGGAAAGTGGCGCCATGACCGCCGTCAAGGATGCAGCCGACACCTTCGATGCTTCCGGTCGGGCTACGCTGAAGTTCAAACGCGACGACGCCAAAAAAGTAACGGGCGTGACGCTCGATGCGCAGGGCATGAGCTTCGAGGGCAAGAAAGAAAGTTAGTCGGCTGTCTTCACCAAGGTACTACCACGGGGCATACACAGCGGTTTCCTGTGGTAGTACCCGTCTACGAAAAACGTTAACAAAAAACGAGAGAGTTGCCTGTGAATAAGTAAGTTAGTGTTGTATACTACCACACTAACGCAGCCCCCATGACCCTTTCGTCTCTCCAGAAGACGGCAAACGATCCACGATATGCACCCGGGCTCGTTTTCGCCGTCTTTTTCGTTATTCCACTCAGCTTTGCCCTGTATACCAACCACGCCTGGGAAGACTGGTACATCACCTTCCGGGCCAGTAAAAATCTGGCACTGGGCAATGGCCTTGTTTTTCAGCCCGGCGAACGGCTACACACTTTCACATCACCCCTTGGTACACTGATTCCTGCCCTGCTAGCCTGGATTACCGGTGGTCAGGCCGACGATCTGGTATTGTGGTTATTCCGCCTGTTCAACTGTATGCTGCTGGGTAGTACGGGCGTATTGACCTGGCACATCGGCCGTTCGATCCACCGGCACCACTTCGCGACATTTATCCTGTTGCTCTATCTGGCTATCGATCCTAAACTCATTGACAACAGCATCAATGGTATGGAAACGGCCATGATGGCGTTTTTTCTGACGCTAACGATTTACGCACTGGTCGTAAAACAGGGTACCGCGCAGCTTATCACGCTGACCATGGCACTGGCGGGCGTCATGTGGACCCGACCTGACGGGTTTGTCTACGTGTCAGGCCTGCTGCTGGGCGTTTTAATCTGGCCTAACCGCCACCGCGCCGACTGGTTCAGGCTGTTGGTAAAAGCAGGTATGCTGGCGGTCCTGCTTTACCTGCCCTGGCTGATCTGGGCGACCTGGTATTATGGCACACCTATACCAAACACCGTACTGGCCAAAAGCATGGGTAGTGCGCGGTCGGCTATCGACGTGCTACAGTCTGTACTGCTGTTTCCTGTCAATACGTTTCGAGGACAGGGGAAAATGCACCTGATCTTTACCCCAACCTACCTCGAATTTGGTGGCTGGCCGTTTTTCCTCTACACCATCAGCAAGATACTGACCACACTGGCTATCTTTTACTGGCTTGTGCCAAAAGCAACGGGTTGGGGCAAGATTCTTTCCCTGTCTGCTTTTATCAGTGTCTTGTACCTAAGCACCATTAATTATCCGTATCCGTGGTACATTCCGATGGGTACGTTCTTCTGTATCTATGCCTTGTCGATGCTACTTGATCAGTTGCTGACCTGGGTGCGCGCAAACGCGCTGCTGAATACCAGTGTCCGCAGCCTGA
>JAKONH010000381.1 GCA_022702045.1 Spirosomataceae bacterium | reverse complement strand
CCAGGCTGGTACGGGTCGACTGTCGATCGACGCCCAGTTGGGTTGGTATTGTGCATGCATCAGGGTTGGCAGGCAGAGCAGACTGCCAAGTATCAGCGTGGTAAGCAGGCGTTTCATCAGTACAGTTGATTTATCAGAAAAGCAAAAACGCCCGGTGGTTTACCGGGCGTTGTCTGGCATTAGTGGCGTCTGTTCCGATCTGTGACGACACAGACCTGGGAGTTTACCTAGTACACAGCCAGCCTCACCACGTACTGAGTCAACTCGTGTTCTGTACGGAGATGACGACACAGATCAGGAAGGAAGTGGTGCATAGGCAGCAGCGATTGCGTTTACTCTTCCGTCGTCGCTTCTTTCTTTACTTTCTTCGGATCACGTTTAGCAACGAGTTCACCGTTTTTCAGTTTCTTCGATACGGCGATAAAAGGACCCGAAATAATCTGCTCGCCCGGCTTCAAACCCGATAGAATCTGGATGTTTTCGTAATCGCTAATTCCCGTCTTGACTTCGCGCTGCTGGGCTTTACCGCCCACGTTGACAAACACAATTTCTTTGGGTTTCTCTTTCTTCTCCCGCACGACCTCATCAGCTTTCTCGTCGCGGCCTTCACTTACGACTGCACTGTCGGCCCGCGTTGTGACGGCGGCAATTGGTACGGCCAGCACGCCCGGCCGGCGGTCGGTGATGATTTCGACAGAAGCCGTCATACCGGGTTTGAAGGGATACCCTCGCTTATCTTTTTGCGCCAGCAGATCGGTATACGAGTTGTTCAGAATCTTGATTTTTACCTCGAACTCCGTGACTGCATCGGCCGACAATGTAGACGCTGCCGACGAACCCGACGCCAGACCGTTCGCCGTGTTGGCAATTTCGTAAACCACTCCTTTAAACTTACGGCCAGCTGTCGTGTACGAATCCACTTCGATGTCGGTTGTATCGCCCATGCCAACCCGAACAATGTCGTTCTCGTTGACGTTGACGCGCACTTCCATGTTTTGCAGATTGGCGATTCGCATGATCTCCGTACCGGCCATCTGCGACGTACCGACCACACGCTCGCCCAGTTCGACATTTAGCTTGGATACCGTACCGGTCACGGGGGCATAAATCGTGGTTTTCCGCAGGTTTTCGCTGGCGTCGCGCATGTTGGCTTCGGCGCTCTGAATGCTGAACTGAGCCGCCCGAACGCTGGCATTGGCCGCTTCCAATTCCTGCTTCGCTACATTATAATTAGCCTCGCTGGTTTCAAAATCAGCCGTTGAAATAACTTTATCGGCCAACAGCTTACGGTTTCGGTCGTAATCGGCTTTGGCTCGTAACAGCCGCGCACTCGACTGAGCTACCGATGCTTTCGATTGCTCCAGTTGCGCCCGATTCTGGTTGACGGTTGCTTTCGACCGTGCCATCACCGACTCGTAGTTGTCGGGACGGATACGACACAGCAACTGTCCTGCCTTTACAGGGTCTCCCTCATTGACATAAAGTCCGATAATCTCACCCGACACATCGGGGCTGATCTTTACTTCGACCTGTGGCTGAACCCGACCCGATGCACTGACGCGTTCGGTGATATCAACCGTTTTAACCGTTGCAAAATCAACTTCGGTAGCCTTTTGCTTGCCAATGACGCCCAATTGTTTAGCAGCCATCAGACCGCCCGCCAACAGTACAATTGCCAGGCCAAGCAGCCACCAGATTCGGTTACTTTTCTTCATAGAAGGGGTAAAGTTTTCAGGTTACGGTTTTCAGGTTACGGTGCTGTATCACGTGACGACCACCGTAACCTGAAAACCGTAACCCGTTAAAAGGTCAACGGTTTATTCTGATAATAGTCGAGAATTTTGGTGCGGAATACGTAATCATATTTGGCCTGAACCAGACTGGCCCGCGCCCGGTCGAGGTTTGTTTTGGCAATGCTATAGTCAGTGGCGTTAATGGCGCCGGCGTTTAAGCGGCTTTCGGCAACCTGAAACGCCCGCTCCAGCGAGGCTACCTGTACCTGTGTGGCCCGGAAGCGATTGGCCCCCGCTCTCATATTCGTATACGCCGTTTCGATTTGCTGCCGCAGTTGCAGCCGCGTGTTCTGGGCGGTCAGTTCGGCCGTTTGTTGCTGAATTTTAGCTGTCGTAATCCGGTTACGCGACAGGTTGCCCTGGAAAATTGGCACCCGCAAAAATAACGACGCCGACTGACTGAAGTTGTTACGCAATTGCGCACCGTAATTGATACCAGCCCGGCTGTAATCGGGCGTTGTTGTATAGATAGGAATACTGGTGCCCGTAACGGGGTCCGTGGTGAAACCCACAGTTGTCTGCGTCGAAGATCCGGTGGCAATCAGTGTACTAGCCGCACTGGAATAGATTGTACTCAGGTTACCGTTCAACGACAGAGTTGGATACAATCCACCTTTTGCTACCTGTACACCCACATTGGCGCTTTTCACCCGCAGGTCGGCCCCTTTCACTTCCGGCAGATTTGTGGCAGCAACATCGTACAGTTGCTGGACTGAAGCCGTATACGGGTCAAGACCGGGGTCGGGAACGTTGATCGGCTCGACTTCAAACGCCTGGTCGATGGGTACATTCATCGCCTGTAACAAAGCGACCCGCGCTAAGTCGAGCGTGTTCTGTGCATTGATGATGTCGACTTCGTTACTGGCCAGCGTAGCCCGTAATTCAAACAGGTTGGCTTCCGGAGCTGATCCGGCAGTGACCAGCCGCTGTGTCCGGTCGAGTTGCGCGCGGGTCACATCGGCCTGCCGCTGAGCCACTGCCAGTTGTTCATTTCCTGTCAGTACGTTCAGGTAATTCTGCGCAACGGTCAGCGCTACATTGTTCTGCGTCGCCTGTAGTTCTTGCTCACTGGCCTGAAGCGCCAGATTGTCACGCTGAATGGATGCCTGCAACACGCCACCATTGTAAATCGTGACCGATGTATTCAATTGAAAACTGCTGGAGTTAATTGTCTGCTGGACAAATTCATTGGACTGAGGGTTGATACTGCGTCCACCATTAATCGACTGATTTCCCTGAAATACCGCCGTCGGCAGTTTGCTCAGGCGCGACTGTCGCAGTTGCAAATCGGCATTGGCAACGCTAAGCTGTCCCTGCCGAAGCTGAATATTATTCTGCCGGGCAATGTCTATGCATTGTTGCAGATTCAGGCGTCCCGACGTTTTTACGGCCGACTCCGATGTGGCTACGCCCGACGTAGCGACGCCCGGCCGGACAGCTGGGGTCGTCTGCGCCAATGCGGGCGACAATGCCGTCAGCGCCAGCCCCATTAGCAAACCAATTGTCGACGTAGAAACGTGCATAGTCATTATTCTTTGAGCGATCAATGTTACGAACTTACCTTTGAGCCGGTCGTCAGTTTTGGATGAACGGCGTAAAATACCATGAGCCTGGTTTATAATTCGACTATTCTGGCCGACGACGGCTTGTCGCTGCCCCCCACCGACCGGGCGTTTCAATACGGCGACGGTCTGTTCGAGACCATTCGGTACGAGCGCGGTCGAGTCTGGTTCTGGCCCGACCATGTAGCCCGTTTGCAGGCTGGCATGACGACACTGCAGCTCGACTGGCCGGCCAACCTTACAGCCGACGTACTGTATAGTCAGTTGCTTGACCTGCTGGCACGCAACGAATTGACGGACTTCACTGCGCGCATCAAGATTCAGGTCTGGCGACAACCGGGCGGCCTGTATACGCCCGCTACTAGCCAGATAAACTACCTGATTACGGCCCGCGCGGGTCATCCGTTCGCGATTACCCAAAAACCAAAAATAAGTATTTACGACACATTTCGTTTGCATGATTCTCCTGTTTCGGCGCATAAAACTCTGAATTCGTTACCTTATGTGTTAGCCGGTATCTACAAGGTGCAGCAACAGTTCGATGATGTACTGCTGCTGAACACAGACGGTTACCTGGCCGAGTGTCAGGCCGCCAATCTATTCTGGTTGACTGACAACGTGTTATACACCCCCGGCCTGCAAACCGGCTGTGTCGACGGTACGGCCCGCAAGCAACTGTTGCGTCTGTTTTCCGATCAGCAGCAGGGGTTCTTTTTACCGGATGTCCTCTCCTCCGCCGACGTTGTTTTCTCGGCCAACGTCATGGGCATTCAGATCTTTTCCGGTGCGTTCACCACAATGCAGCACACCCGGCTCGTCCGCGCGTTTACGGATACGACTGAGTAGCCACGGTCAATCGCTGTGCCACTGAACTATCAGACTGATTATCAATCACATTCGAAATAGCACGCACGATTCGCTGTCCAATCGCGGACAATTAGCCTATAAAGCGGACAGAAGGTTTGTCCGGCACAGCATCCTGTCATAAAGAAAATGTCAGTGGTGTCAGGCCGCTGACCAGACACCGCTGACATCAGTCTGTCGTCCGGCACAGTATGCCTTCTGTGCCGGACGGTTGATCCTATTGCAAAGAAAATTGCGCTGTTGCTAAACCAATCCGGGTTTTGATGTTTTATTCGAATGATGAACGATGCAACCGATTTCCAGCAATTACCCCCCCGACGACAGCAGCAGCTCATGGCCTTCAACCGACTCCTGACCATCATGGATGAGTTGCGGGAACAGTGCCCAT
>JAKONH010000372.1 GCA_022702045.1 Spirosomataceae bacterium | reverse complement strand
CAGCCAATTCGGTTTTTTGCCCGGCATACCGGTCCATCACTGTCGCCCTTCAACGCCTGGGTACTGTCGAAGAGTTTGGAGACGCTGGAGTTGCGCATGGACCGGCACTGTAGCAACGCGCTGGCCCTGGCCGAAGCGCTCGACGTGCATCCTGACGTGGCCGTGGTGAAATACCCATTTTTGCCTTCGCACCCACAGTACGAACTGGCCAAGCAGCAGATGAGCGCCGGTGGAGCTATCGTGACGATTGAACTGGAAGGTGGTTTCGAGCGGGTCAGTGCTTTCTTCGCTGCCTTGCAGATCCCAACGCTGTCGTCGAACCTCGGCGATTCGCGCACCATTGTTACCAACCCGAACACGACGACCCACGCTAAGCTGAAACCGGAGGAGAAAGAAGCACTCGGCATCACGCCCGGCCTGATTCGTATTTCAGTTGGCCTCGAAGCCATCGAAGACCTTATTGCCGACTTCACGCAGGCCATTGAAAAATCGGCCGACGTGGTAGCGGCCGACGTGGTAGCGGCCGACGTGGTAGCGGCCGACGTGGTAGCGGCCGACGTGATCAAGGAAAACGTAGCCTAGATCAGTACACCAGATAACTTTAGCCCCATGCGTCTCCCTTCAACTGCTCTGTTTTTACTGCTAATGCTCTTATCGACGCAAAGCTGGGCGCAGAAGAAGCCGCTACGGGTGGGCGTGGCCGGACTGGTGCACTCGCATGTGCATCAGATCCTGAACACAATTGGTAAGTCGGACGAGATCGAGATCGTGGGTATTGCAGAACCAAACCGTGCACTGGCCGAGCGATTCGCCAAACGGTACGGGTACCCGATGAGCATGGTATACCCGACTGTTGCGGAGATGGTCGCTAAAACGAAGCCCGAAGCAGTTACCGACTACGGCCGGATTGTCGACCACCGTAAAACAGTTGAGGTCTGCGCACCGGCCGGTATTCACGTTATGGTTGAAAAGCCGTTGACGACGACCTATGCCGATGCAAAAGCAATGGCTGCACTGGCGCGTAAGCACAAGGTACAGTTGCTGACAAACTATGAAACGACCTGGTACGGCAGCAACCACAAAGCCTACGCCATCGCGAACCGCGACAAAGCCATTGGTGATATTCGCAAAATTGTGGTGCACGATGGCCATGAGGGACCGAAAGAAATCAACGTCGATCCGGAGTTTCTTACGTGGCTGACCGATCCGGTTGCCAACGGAGCCGGTGCCTTGTTCGACTTTGGGTGTTACGGGGCGAATCTGTCTACCTGGTTACTGCATAATCAGCGGCCCACATCCGTGATGGCTGTCACACAGCAGATCAAACCAGACGTCTATCCGAAGGTGGACGACGAGGCAACGATTGTACTGACTTATCCGAAGGCGCAAACGATCATTCAGGCGTCGTGGAACTGGCCGTTCAGCCGCAAAGACATGGCGGTATATGGCCGAACAGGCTACGTAACAACAATCGATGCGACACGGATGCGGGAGCGGTTACCCAATGAGAAAGCCGAGCACGAAATGCAGGCCACCGCGTCCGACGCACCAGCCACGAATCCGTTTACGTATCTGGCGCAGTTGCTGCGGGGCGAAACCAAACCCGATGAACTGACATCGCTGGAAAACAACCTGATTGTCGTAGAGATTCTCGATGCAGCCCGCCAATCGGCCAAAACAGGAAAAGTGGTGTCTCTCAACTAAGCAAATCAGCCATGAGATTTTTATTTCCTTCATTGCTTATTTCAGTTCCCAGCACGTTTGTCAGGAGTTTTTTGCTGATTGTCCGGTGGCGCCATTTCAAGACGTATCTATTGACCAACGCCGGTCTTTGTACGGTATGCGTTGCATCGATCGGATACCTGATAGGTAACAATTCAGATGATTGGGGACTAATTGTATTGGGCATCCCGATCGTATACGGCTTTTTTATTCTTAGCATCCTGGCGGCTTTTTTCATCAGGGCTAAACTTTTGTAGTTCTATGCTAGCAGAACCAACCAACCACACGCGGGAAAGCCTGACCGAGCAATTGGCAGGCTTATCGGAGGTCGACGCACTGCGTCGGCTGGCGGAACTGTATCCTGGTCAGATCGTCTTTTCGACCAGTCTGGGGTACGAAGATCAGGTCATCACCGACATGATTCTGGCCAACGACATTCCCATCCGCATCTTCACGCTGGACACGGGCCGGATGTTTGCCGAAACGTATTCGGTCTGGAAAAAGACCAACGACCGGTACGCGGCTAAAATCGAAACGTACTTCCCGGAGCGGGCTGCTGAAGAACGGCTAATGACCGAAAAGGGCCCATACAGCTTCTACGATTCGGTTGAAAACCGGAAAGAGTGCTGCGGCATCCGCAAAGTCGAGCCGTTGAACCGCGCTTTATCAGGGCAGAAAATCTGGATAACGGGCATCCGCGCTGAGCAGTCGCCCAATCGGCAGACGATGACACCGGTCGAACGCGACGATGCCCACGATCTGTTCAAGTTTCATCCGTTGATGAACTGGACATTCGAGCAGGTGAAGCAGTACGTCAAAGATAACCACGTACCCTACAACCCCCTGCACGATCGGGGTTTTGTCAGCATTGGCTGTCAGCCCTGCACCCGTGCCATTCAACCGGGCGAAGACTTCCGCGCCGGTCGCTGGTGGTGGGAAGACAACTCCAAAAAGGAATGCGGCCTTCACACCCACGAGGAAGCGTTCAAACCATAATGATTGAGTGATCGAATGATTGAATAGGCTGACGCGAAGCATTCCATCATTCGATCACTCAGTAATTCACTCATTACCATGGATTATTTAGATCAACTTGAGTCCGAGGCCATCCACATTATGCGGGAAGTGGCCGGACAATTTGAGCGCCCCGCCCTGCTGTTTTCGGGCGGTAAAGACTCGATTACGCTCGTGCATCTGGCGCTGAAAGCTTTCCGGCCCGGCAAATTCCCGTTTCCGCTCGTGCATATCGATACGGGCCATAACTTTCAGGAAGCCCTCGACTTCCGCGATGATCTGGCGAACCGTATCGGCGAAAAACTCATCGTACGTTATGTCGAAGACACTATCCGTACGAAGAAGTTGAAAGAACCGACCGGTCGTAACGCCACCCGCAACGGACTGCAAACATTCACGTTGCTCGATACGATCGAAGAGTTTGAGTTCGACGCCTGTATTGGTGGCGCTCGTCGCGACGAGGAAAAGGCACGCGCTAAAGAGCGGGTCTTCTCGGTACGCGACGAATTCGGCTCCTGGGACCCAAAACGGCAGCGGCCGGAGCTTTGGAACTTGTACAACGGCCGGGTTCACAAGGGGGAAAACGTGCGCGTATTTCCCATTTCGAACTGGACCGAACTCGACGTCTGGAATTACATCCGGCGCGAGAAAATCGATCTACCCAGCATCTATTTTGCCCATGAGCGGGAGTTGATCGTGCGCGATGGTAAGCTGATGGCAACGGCCGGGGGCGTTATCAAGCCTGAAGCCGATGATCAGATTGTCACCCGTCAGGTTCGGTTCCGCACCGTCGGCGACATTTCCTGCACGGCAGCATCGCCCTCGGAAGCCACTACGCTCGATGCCGTCATCGACGAGATTCAAGCAACACGTATCTCCGAGCGGGGAGAAACCCGCATGGACGATCAGCTCTCTGAAGCCGCTATGGAAGACCGCAAAAAAGGAGGGTATTTTTAACTGTTAACGTCTGGCAATATGACCGTTACCGATTTTAGTTCGTTCGAGCAGTATCTACGGAATCAGCACATATTCGATCAGTTTGGTTTGTCTCAAATTGGTGTATTCGGCTCATTTGCTCGTGGTGAATCGTTTCGGGACATTGACCTGTTGCTCAATGAGCAAATTCCGTATCAACAGCTGATCGCGTTGCGCGACAAACTGCAACACAACTTACGCTATCCAGTGGATGTAATGTTGCGTGATTACGCTGAACCAATCATTCTGGACCGTGCCCTGAGCGATATTCGTTATGCAACCCGCGCTTAAAAATGATCTTGTTTATTGCCCGCGTATTTGAATGCTATCGGTAAAATATAGCTGTACGCAAACGGCTATGAAGACCCGTTCGTTTTTTTCGATGCTAATGATCAAAAGGATTTCAATGCCTGTCTGTTACAGTTATTGCACATCGGTGAGCAGGTAAATCGTCTTGGTGAATCGACCCCATCAGATGGCAACGAACGTTCCATGGATCGACATCAAAGGGCTTCGCAACCTGATTGCACATGATTATGTTGGCCTTGACAAGTTCGTTGTATTCAAGACTATCCGTTTTAGCCTGCCTACGTTTAAACAGCAGCTTGAACAACTCATTCGGGACGGGCTGGCAAACGGACTGTTTGCAGTAGCCTATTATACCCTGTCGAAGAAAAGCAACTACTATCGACACATCAAATTTTCTGACATTCAGTAAATGGATTTACTTCGCTTTATAACCGCCGGCTCGGTTGACGACGGCAAGAGCACGCTCATCGGGCGGCTGCTTTACGATTCAAAATCAATTCTGGTCGATCAGCTCGAAGCCATCGAACGGGCCAGCAAAAGCCGCGACGACGGCGAAATCGACCTCGCCCTGCTAACCGACGGCCTTCGCTCGGAGCGCGAGCAAGGTATCACCATCGACGTCGCATACCGGTATTTCCAGACGCCGAACCGCAAGTTTATTATCGTCGATGCACCGGGGCACATTCAGTACACCCGGAACATGGTTACCGGCGCGTCGAATTGCCAGCTGGCGATTGTCCTGGTCGATGCGCGGCACGGTGTGGCTGAGCAGACCCGGCGTCATTCGCTCATCGCCAGCCTGCTCGGCATTCCGCACATCGTCGTGGCGGTCAACAAAATGGATTTGGTCGATTATTCGCAGGATGTGTTCTCGGATATCTGCATTCAGTATGCCGACCTGTCGAAGAAAC
>JAKONH010000265.1 GCA_022702045.1 Spirosomataceae bacterium | reverse complement strand
ATTGGGTTGTTTTTCTCCCGAACGTTCTTGCTGAGCAGAATCGAGCAAAGCACCGGTACCAGCGTCAGCGTGTAGAGCAACGCACCGAGCAGGGCAACCCAAGGGTCCAGGCCAGGGGCGAAAACATCTTGCCTTCTACTTTCTCAAAGGAGAAAATGGGTAGCAGCGCCGTGATAATAATGAGTTTGGAGAAGAATACGGCCTTACCCATCTCGCCCCCCGTTTTGCGAATCAGGCCCAGTTTGGCGAGCTGGTTGAAGCGCGCCATCCCGACTTTGTGGGCCTTGTGGTCAAGCGCGACGAATATCCCCTCGACCATGACCACCGCGCCGTCGATGATGATCCCGAAATCGACAGCCCCCATGCTCAGCAGGTTGGCCGACATGCCGCGCAGCCGCAGACACATAAAGGCAAACAGCAGCGCCAGCGGAATGATGATCGACACAATGATAGTCGTACGCCAGTCGGCCATGAACAAAAATACGATCACCGTCACGAGCACAATTCCTTCGGTAAGGTTGTGCAACACCGTACGGGTACAGTATTCGATCAGGTTGTCGCGGTCATAGAAGGTGGCCATCTTCACATCCGATGGCAGCACACTCGTGTTCAGTTCCTCGATCTTGATTTTTACGCGCTCCAGCACTTCCGACGGATTTTCACCCTTGCGCATCACTACGATCCCTTCGACAACGTCATCCTGCGCATCGAGTCCGACCTGTCCCACGCGCGGCAATTCCGATTCGATTACCTCGGCGACGTGTTTAACCAGCACCGGGTTACCACCAGCTTCTTCGATTAGGATGTTTTCGATGTCGGGAATCGACGTCAGCAGGCCGATGCCGCGCACCACATACGCCTGCCCGTTACGCTCAATCACGTCGCCCCCAACGTTGACGTTGCTGCGGGTGACGGCCTGGTAAACTTCCAGCGGGGTAATGTCGTATTTGGCAAGCTGCGTCGGGTTGACGCGGAGCTCGTAGATTTTGTCGCGCCCCCCGAAAGCGACGATATCGGCGACGCCAGGTACGCTGCGCAGTTGCCGGTCGATCACCCAGTTTTGCAGCGTCAGCAGTTCGCGGCTATCCCGGTTTTTGCTTTCCAGTGTATAGCGAAAAATCTCCCCGGTGGGGCCGTAGGGTGGCTGTATTTCGGGGTCGACACCATCGGGCAGCGATACGTTTTGCAACAGGTTGTTGACCTGCTGCCGGGCGAAGAAATCCTCGACACCATCGTCGAAGATGATCTTCATCACCGACAGCCCGAACATGGTTGTCGAGCGGACGTTGCTTTTGCGCTGTACCGAGTTCATGGCCACCTCGATGGGCACCGTCACGAACCGCTCCACTTCTTCCGCCGACCGGCCGTGCCACTGGGTCACGACCACGATCTGCGTGTTGGTCACGTCGGGAAACGCTTCGAGCGGGGTACGCAGGTAGCTGACCACGCCGGCAATAACCAGCGCCCCCGTCATGAAAAAGACGAAGAAGCGGTTCTTCAGCAAAAAGCCGACGATAGAACGAATGAATGTAGACATGGATGCTAAAAGGCGAATGACTGAATGACTGAGTGATAGAATGAGCGATTGCACCGGGCGAAGCGATTTCGCTTATTCTCTCATTCTACCACTCTATCACTCAGTCATTCATTTATTTAGTGCGTTGAAAACCAAGAGCTGATCGTGCGAAATAACCCGCTCACCCGGCTGAACCCCCTGCCGTATGTAGGCGACATCGCCCAATGACTTCAGGACGTTCACTTCGCGCGTTTCGATGTTGGTCCGGTCGCGGAAGACCAGAACGTACTGCTTCGACCGTTCAAAAATGACCGACTGCGCCGGCACCGTTGCCAGTTGTCCACCATCTTCGTAGCGCAGTGTTACAGTCGCGTGCATTTCCGGTTTGAGCTTACTACCGGGATTGGGCAGGCGAATCCGTACGGTCATGGCCTTGGTATTCGGATCGAGGACGGAGTAGATCTTGTCGACTTTGCCCCGGAAGCGTTCGTTCGGATAGCTGAGGGTCTGGATGCTGGCATCCATGCCGGTACGCACGCGCCCGATGTCGCTTTCGTTGACGTTGGCCAGTACCCAGACGTCGCTGATCTGCCCGATGGTGAACAGATTGTCGGCGTTATCGGAGCGGAGTTGTGTCCCCCGATTCACGTTCTTTTCGATTACATAGCCGTCGATGGGCGCTTTCACCGTATACATCGACCCTTTGCCGATGCCGTAGATACGCGACACAGCCGCTACCCGGTCGACCTCGGCCTGTGCTTTTTCGACTTCCTTCTGAGCCGCGACGACTTCCCGCTGCGAGTTCAGCTTGGTCTCGAACAGATCCTGCGCTACCCGCAGATTTTTTTCAGCCAGCAACAGATCCGAGCGGGCCTGTATGCCCTGACGTTCCAAGTCGGCCACTTCCCCCGACCGGATCGTGGCCAGCGACTGTCCTTTACGCACGTAATCGCCCAGTTCCACACTGACCGCTTCGACATCGCCACCAACCAGCGGAAACACCTTGATTACCCGATTTTCGTCGGCCGTCACTTTCCCAACGAGTGTCAGTTCACTATGCACCGGCCGACTAACGACCGAGTCCAGTTTGATCCGGCGCAACATCGTGTCCGACAGCCGGAACGCTTTCTCGCTGTCGGTATGCGCTTCCTTCGGTTCAGGTGCGCAGGCCGCGAGCAGGGCCAGGCTGATGAGCAATAATTTGTACGTATGCTTACTCATAGTATGTGTATCACGGATTATTATTTATTGACTATTCCCGGCAGCTTCCAGCCGCTTCGGTGGTCCAA
>JAKONH010000326.1 GCA_022702045.1 Spirosomataceae bacterium | reverse complement strand
CCGATTGTATAATTGACGACCAGCGTACCGGTCGAGTTATTACGTTCAAACCGGAGCATACCCGGATCAACTGCGCCTGCCCGAGCACCCGGAGCTGCCTTCCGGCCACCGCTCTTATTGCCTTCCGACGCGATCGGGTCAGGTGCTGTGATTTTAACGATCGATGGGGCTGGTGCCGTGATGGTGAAGTTGGCGTTCGAGATATCAAAGAAAACGCCGTTGCTGCTAACAATCTTGATACGAGCCTTGTCGGTTAGTACCGATGGAAGTGTGACCGGCTCGGTGCCGTCGTTGGGTGTGCCGGTTAGCAGTGTCGTTGAGAATGTCTGTCCGCCGTCGGTCGAGAGCAGAATGTCGACCGTCGCGCAGTTGACGGGCGCCATATCCGTGTTATTGACGCTCCAGGTAATGGTTTGCGACGACCCGCCGGGGTATGAACCCGATAGATTGGTCGTTTCCAGAAATGGCCCTGAATTACCATCGACAGTTACCGTTACCAGCTGGTATGTTAACCCGCCGGCGTTGTCTCGAACGGTCATACGCAGGTTTGTCGCAATGCCCACCGAGGGTAGCTTATCCCCTTTGGCGTAGTTCGTACCGTTCAGGATAGCCGACAGACGGGGGAATAGCCGGGTGCCTGTATTGGCTGGGGCATAGCTGCGGAAGAAAGGAGGCTTCGCGGTGTTGGCGAGCGTCGTGCCATCGGGCGTCTCTTGCCCCACGTCGGTGCCTTCCCAGGAATAGCTGAGTACATCGGCCGCGTTGGCATCGGTTGCTTCACCGGTCAGGGTAAAGGGCGTCGATTTGGGGATCGTTACGTTCGTCGGAAGTTTTGTGATCGCCGGAACCGCATTGTCGAGCGCCGTTGAGGTAAAGCAGCTTAGTGTGCTGATGTACTTGGCCGCCTGTTCGTAACTAACCGTGTGGAAGTTCAGAATTGGCTGATACGTGGGCGTTTCATAATCGTCGTTGCCGGCCGAACCTGAACAGGTATAGCCATAGCTCATGATTGTTGTACCCGCACCCGGCTCTACGGATGTTTTGGCCTCGCGGGTCGTGCAGACCGGGATGCTGCTATTGAACGTATGGCTCATGCTGAATTGATGGCCAACTTCATGGCTGAACGTCTGATCGTCGAAGATTGGGGCAAACGAGCCATCGCCAAAACTGCTGGCTCCCATCGCTTTCTGGCCTGAAATACAAGCCGATGGCGCAACGGCCAGCCCCTCGCCCGAGCCGCCCGAGTTACCCAGTACATGGCCTATGTCGTATTTCGCGTCTCCTATGGCGGCATCGAGTACCGTCTGATTTTTGCCCAGCATCGAGCTTAAGTCACCGTTATTGTACCCGCCGTCGTTGGCTGCGGTGAAAATGGTCGACTGATCGTTGACAAGCGTAAAGGCTACGCTCAGTGCGGTACGGTACACAGCGTTCATCCGGTTTACGTAGCCGACCATCGCGTTATAGGCTGCTGTAACATCACTGTTGCCACGCTTTGCCGTAAACTCTTTCGTGGCGGCCAGGGCCAGGCGGAAGGTGCGTAGTGTAGTGCCGGTGTTGTTTTCGACAGCCCGTAGCCGAGCCCCGTTGTTATCAGATTTTGTGTCGACAGTGGGCGCTACCGTACCGCATTTACCTGTACCGACCGTTCCAAATGGCTGCGCGGTTGTCTCCTTTGCATCGCTGGCGAAATACGTCGCGTACAATTGGTCGGTCGGGTTGGCCGACGTTTTGGTGTAATACACTGCGTCGTTGGAAACGCCCAGAATAATAGCGTCGAAGCCGCTGCTGGTAAAGCTAAGCCGGATGGTATAGGTCGGGTGCGCTGTACCTTTACCCGTGTACGTTTTTATCTCCGGGTGTTTGGCGGCTATAGCCGGCGCAAGAACCGGCGATTCATACAAAGCAAATGTTTCCGTAGTACCGTCAGGTAGCGGGATGGCCATTGGCAGTGGTGTACCAGCCCGCTGAAATTCAAGCGGTGCTTTGCTGAGGTAGCTACGGAGCTCAGTCGTTTTGAGCCGGTAAGGTATGAACGAACGCAGCCCCGGCAAAACTGGAACGGCAACGCGTGCCTGCGCAGACGGCAGCGGTTCAAAAAAAGTGGTTTGCGCTCTACTAATGATCGCACTGATACTCAACAACGCTGCCAGTAGCGCTGCCCTTCCCGTAAAATTGATTTGCATAGATTGTACTCGGTTTTGGTAACGGAAGAATGAGAAACGTCAGGGGGGCGTTGAGCAGAAATAACAGGCTGTCGATCAGCTGAAAGATGATACTTGCCAGTTGTCAGGGCAACTTAATCAGTAATGGATACGGTAGGGAGAGAGCCGTCTGCGCAATTGCCGTCGCCTATTATCCCAAGAACT
The DNA here is from genome assembly GCA_022702045.1 of Spirosomataceae bacterium. Taxonomy (GTDB): domain Bacteria; phylum Bacteroidota; class Bacteroidia; order Cytophagales; family Spirosomataceae; genus Spirosoma. The sequence continues at coordinate 5,059 of JAKONH010000326.1, read as the reverse complement.
AATATGGTTGTATACCAAGTAATTAGTCTACGCAAGTAGATCTGCCAATAGGACAAATGATTACTTGAGCGTAATGGCTACGGGCAAAACATGTATCGGAAAATTCATGGTACAAAGAGGATTAGTAATAGTATTGCAAAGATAGAGACGAACTGTAATTGTATGAACGGGTATTTATTAATCGGTGATCTGGTGAGCTATATAGTAATTTTTACTCAGTCTATACGTAGGCCGATTTATTCTCCATTGTAAGAATAAGGGAGTTAAGAATCACTGTTTTTGCTATAAAAGGGAAGCGTATAAAAATGCTCGATGCGCATTGGCAAACGAAGGGTTAGCCTCGTAGCCGACATGCATCGAGCAGATGAATTGCTTAAAAAAGAATTGTACTAGTTGATTTTGACCAGGTCAATATCGAAGACCAGGATGGAGTTGGCAGGGATGCCGGGCAAGTCCCGCGCACCATAGGCTAGGCTAGGCGGCAGGTAAAGCGTGACCTTGCCGCCGGGCGCGATAAGGGGGATGCCCTCCTGCCAGCCTACCACAAGTTCACCCAGACCGAAATTGATGCCGTTACTACTGTCGAACTGCTGCCCGTTGGTGAGTTTGCCCACATACTTGACCGTGACATTGGAGCAAACGGTCGGCTTTTCGCCGGTTCCTGGCGACTGAATGGTGTAATAGAAGCCGCGCGGATCGGCTGTCGCCTGTATAGTATTCGTGGTAATGTACTGCTTCAGCGTTGTTATTTCGGTGTCGGGTGCTTTCGTCGTAACAGGCGTGCCGTCACAGGGGACGTCGTTCGACTGGCAGCCTGTCAGCAGGCTGATAAACAGAAGACCGAAAAGGCTGATCTTGGAAATCGAATGAATCATGGGACTAAAATAGCGGTTTCGGATTGTATGACGGCTACCCCTGGGTTACGGTACTGTGAGTAGCGTATCGTCAGGTACCGGAGCCGGGCGTTTGCGGAGTGCCCGGCGCATAGGCGGCATGCGCAGTACCAGGTTTGCCTGCTGCACCATACCGTTAATGCCGCCGTACCCGACTGCCCGGTGTACCAGTTGTCCGTCGGGCGTCAGAAATAAAGCTGTGGGATAACTCGCAATACTGTACTTCCGGGCCAATGTCAGCCCCTCACCAATCTCCGCGTCAAGCTTGTAATTGACAAATCGATCGTTGTAAGCTGCGCCAACCAGCGGATTGGGCAGGGCTTCGCGGGCCATTCGCTGACAGGGTGGACACCAATGCGCGTATACATCCAGAAAAATAGGTTTATGCTGCCGTTTGGCTTCGGCCAGCACCTGTTGCCACGATCCTGAAAAAAACTGAATACCCCCCGGCTGTTGAGCCCACACACCTGGTCCTGTCAACAGGCCGAAAAGCAACAATAAACGATTCATCGTGCAAAAATAGGCAGGATCTACTCGGCTATGGTTACTCTGTGGTGCGGGCCGTTTTTTTATCCTGCTTGCGCCGGTGTTTTTCTTCCAGCTTTTCAACGTGAATCTCTTCGGCTTCTTCAACTGAGTGAGACTCTGATAAGTTGTTTTCCTGCTTGGCTTTATCAGCCAGTCGGCCAAAGAATTCATGTAGTTCCCGAAGTTCGTTTTCGCTAAGATCTTCTACGTTCAGAAGCCGGTTACTGGCTTTACGATTCACAGCAATCAGCTCGTTTAGCTTGATTTGCATGGCCATTGAGTCCTTATTCTGCGATTTCTGAATCAGAAACACCATCAGAAATGTCACGATGGTTGTTCCTGTGTTGATAACCAGCTGCCAAGTGTCGGAGTAGTGGAAGATGGGGCCAGTTATAATCCAAATGAGTACTGTGGCTAGCGCCAGCAGAAAAGCGGTCGATGAACCGGTAGCTCGGGTAACACGCTGTGAAAACGAGTCAAAAAATCGGGAAAAGCCGGCTCTATTCATTGTCTGTAAAGTGGATCGTATCAATAAATAAACGAACAGGATTGGCAACTATAATTAATTCCGGGTTATAGTTCGCGTTACGGTGTACAGTTTACGGTATACCATACACCTACTTCTTCAACGGGGCGTAAGCGATGCAGTCGACTTCCAGGGCTGCACCCATCGCCAGACCGTCGGCGCCGAATGCGCTGCGGGCGGGGAACTTGCCACCCGAAAAATAACTCCGATAGATTGTGTTAAAAGCGGGCCATTTGGCCATATCGTCAATCATCACTGTGCATTTTACAATGTCGGCCGTCGTCAGGTTTTGTTCATTCAGGGCTGCTACAATATTATCCATCGTTTGTCGGGCCTGCGCATCGAAATCACCGGCCAGCTTGCCATCGGGTGTTGCACCGATCTGCCCGGAAATATAGACGAAGTCGCCAGCCCGAACGGCGCGCGAGAACGGATAGTCGGGTGGGATAGGGGTAGCCCGTGGAAAGTCGGCCATGCCGGCGGTGATATCAGCGGTGGTTGTCGACTTGCTAGCCAGTAACGTAATCGTTGCTGCCAGCAGTAGCAGCGGTAAAAGTTGGGTTTTCATGTAACTACTTTTGCTTAAATATGATACTATAATGCTACCAATTGATAGTCTATCGTCCAAGCTGCAATGAGTTGGGTGTATTGCTGTGAGCGCAAACTTTTATTTGTCGAAATTGCAAAGGCGGACAGCCTATTTTGGTAATTCGTCAAAAATCCCACCTCTATGTTCATCCGTTCTACCAATTTAGTAATTATCCTTTGTTTAGTTGCTTTACGAGCGCTGCCGCAGCCGGTTCCGCTTCGGGTTCGCGTGCAGGATAAACAGACACAACCTGTCATCGGGGCTACGCTTCGCTTGACAGACCCTGCCGACACAGCGCGCCAACTGTATGAAATTACCGATACATTGGGACTGGCGACGTTCCGGACCACTACGAAAAACAACTACTGGCTCACCATAACCTCGGTGGGGTTCAAACCAGTACGTAAAATCGTGCAGCCGGGGCCGGCGGTGCTGACGATCAAGCTGGAAACAGATAATATTACGCTTCAGGGCGTATCGGTAACGGCGGCAAAACCGCTAGTAAAACAGGAAGATGACAAGACCATCGTTGATCCGGAACCGATCGCTACAACCAGTACGAGTGCTTACGAGATTATGGAGAAAACGCCGGGCGTATTCCTGGACCCCGACGGCAACGTATATCTGAGTAGCACAACTCCCGCGACGATTTACATCAACGGACGTGAGCAGAAGCTAAGCGCGTCGGACATGGCGTCGATTCTGAAAAGCCTGCCCCCCAATAGTATCAGCCGAATAGAAATTCTGCGCACACCATCAGCTCGTTATGACGCTAGTGGCAGTGGGGGCGTGGTCAATATTGTCTTGAAAAAAGGCGTTAATATTGGGTTGACTGGCTCGGCCAACTTGGGCTTCAATCAAGGGCGATTTGGCAACCAGTTCGCTGGCGTCAATATCAATAGCACCAAGAACGGGCGCACGGCTTACCTGAACCTTAACGTTACGAATCGCAACAGTTACGAGCAGATTCAGACCAATCGCCGTTTCACGCCCGACTCGGTACTTCGGCAGGATGCGTACACGACTTACCCCGGACAGAATTATTATGTCGGCTACGGCCTTGGCTTCGAGTTACCGCGCCGGTGGGATATCAATGTCGACGGACGGTTCTCGTGGAACCAGGCCAATTCGGAGGCTACGAACGAGAATATGATCAGCGCGTTCAACAATGTAGCCAGTCGGGGTGGTACCAGTGCAGAACAGCTCGTTTCTGATAACTTGAACACAGTCGACAACCGGAGCCGTATCCTATCTATCAATCAGGGATTTACAACACGCTATAAACTGGATACGGTCGGCTCCGAACTGACTACCGACGTGTCATACAATTTCATCGGAACGCGCGGCCTGCAGGATTTCTCGACGCAATATATCCAGCCCCAGCGTCAGACGACGATCGGTGACGGTTCGTTCACCAGTCAGCGACATCTCGTAGCGGCTCAGGCCGACCTGAAGTACAAGCTAACCCCCACGCTGACACTGGAAACGGGGGCTAAAACCACCATACAGCGGTTTACCAGCGACGCGGCTTATTTCAACGTTGTCGGGCAGACCCGCTTGCCCAGTCAGGCCCGGACCAATCAGTATGATTACCACGAAAATATCAATGCCGCCTACGTACAGGCATCTAAACCGTTTGGCTCGTTCCTGCTGAAAGGGGGTGTTCGGCTGGAGAACACGAATATGGACGGGCGGCAGTATGTACCGGCAGATACGTCGTTTACCATTCGCCGGACCGACTTGTTTCCGTACGTATTCCTGAGCCGCAAACTGGTCGAGATTGCGGGGTACGAACTGCGGAGTTACCTCGTTTATCGCCGGTCGATTACCCGTCCGGCCTACGAATACCTGAACCCATTCGCGCAATACATTGATCAGTATTTGTATCAGGCTGGAAATCCCAGCCTGCGCCCGCAGTTTACCGAGAATTTCGAAGCAAATATCAGCGTCGAGGACCGGCCGTTATTTGCCATCGGCCGTAATTATACCCGCGACATTTTTACCAGCGTCGTTTATCAGGACCCCGCCAATCGAAGTATCGCTTACCGCACCTACGACAACCTGGGCAGCAACCGGGAAACGTACTTCCGGCTGATGGGAGTTTTACCACCCGTCGGGCGTTACTTTTTCATACTCGGTGCGCAATACAACCACAATGATTATACAGGCGTTTACGAGGGCAAGCCGCTAAACTTCCAGCGGGGGAGCTGGTCGATTTTCACCTTTCACTCATTCAAAATCGACAAACGCTCGACGGCGACGCTGAACGGCTTTTTCCGGACTAAAGGGCAGTTGCAATTCTATGAACTAGGTAATTTTGGCTCGCTGAACCTAAGCGTAAACCGGAAATTCATGAGCGATAAATTGATGGTGACGCTGACGGCCAACGACCTGCTGTTCACCAACTACTACCAGTTTACGTTACAGCAGGGAAGCGTTTCGGCTGACGGGCTTCGCCGGAACGATACGCGCCGATTTGGAATGACGGTCCGGTATAATTTCGGCCTGAAAAAGCGCGAAGAA
>JAKONH010000301.1 GCA_022702045.1 Spirosomataceae bacterium | reverse complement strand
TTGCTGATAACGCCAACGACACAGGCCGGTGATCAGCCCTGGCCCGAGCAGTTGCGGATTGGGTCGGGTGTGTATGGTTGGGTAATGCTCGATAACGTGCCAATCTGGTATGAACTGTGGCGGATGTTGAACGGATTTCCCCCCAGTTTGCAGGCAGAACCGGAGAAAGGAGTGAAACTATGAGTCAGTTGGCTCACACACACAGGCAACTGATGGCCTGGTTGGCGGGGTTGCTGGTCGTGGCACCCTTACTGACCAACGGACAGGCCCCGGCTCGTACGATCGACACGACGATGTTTCCGGCGCAGACGTTTTACGAGATCATCCGCCAGAACCACCCTATTATTCGGCAGGCGGGACTATTCGGCGAAGAAGCCCGACAAGTACTTATTCAGGCGCGGGGTGCATTCGATCCCAAGCTGGTGACGCATTACGACCGGAAGGAGTTTGGTAATGATTTGTACTACGATCACTGGCAGAATAAACTGGCAGTGCCCATCTGGCCGGGCGGTATCGATCTGAACATATCCTACGATCGTAATGACCCACGTGGCCGGTACATCAACCCAGAAGAACGAACACCACCAACCGGCCTGACGGGCGTAGGGCTAAGCCTGCCTATCGGCAAAACGATGCTCATTGATGCCCGGCGCAATGCTGTCCGGCAGGCCCGGCTGGCGCAGACAATGGCTGAAGCTGATCGACTCTCGTTGGTCAACAAAACGTTGTACGATGCGGCTAAAAGCTACTGGGATTGGTTTCTGGCGCATCAGCAGCGCGTATTACTAACCGAGGGAATTGAGTTGGCAAAAACCCGATTCGTGGCGCTTCGTACGCAGGCGCTACTCGGCGAGATCGCTACGATCGATACCACTGAAGCGCTCATCACGGTTCAGGATCGGCTGGTGCAGCAGCAACAGGCTATACTCGATGAGCGAAATGCCCGTCTGCGGGTCAATACGTTTTTGTGGAACCCTGAGGGGCAGCCGACAGAACTGCCTGAGCAGACGATTCCCCAACTAAGTTCGCCCCTGATCCCGGCGGATACGCTGTTGCAGCCACTACTTGCGCAGGCAGCGCAGCAACACCCCGAACTGCTAAAACTCGACACAAAGATCGGGCAGCTGACCCTGGAAGAACGCTGGCGACAGGCGCTGGTTCAACCGCAGATTGCTGTCAGTGCCAGTCTGTTGAGTCAGACGCCATCCGTCGATGAGCGATACGACTGGAGTAGTTACTATGCCTTCCGGCCGCAAAACTATAAGGTAGGGCTCGATCTTGTCTTTCCGTTGTTTCTCCGGAAAGAGCGGGGTAAACTGCGGGAGGTGCAGCTGAAAAATCAGCAGACAGTGCTCGAAAGGCAGCAAACGGGTCGTGACGTCATGTACGGTGTACAATCGGCTTATAACCAGTTGCAGCTATTGGCTCGACAAGTGGTCATACAGCAGCAGACCATACAAAACCAGACCATTCTGTTGCGGGGCGAACAGGCTAAGTTCGAACTGGGTGAGAGCTCGCTGTTTTTAATAAACTCCCGTGAAAGCAAGCTGATCGACCTGCGTATCAAGGGAGAAGAACTAAAAGCCAAATACCAGAAAGCCGTAGCTCAACTGTACTATGCCGCCGGTGGCGCATTGTAAAAGCACCATTGTTTTCTTAGTAATTGCTCAAACAGTCAACGCTATGACGAAATTGGCGTTCAGATTCAGAAGAAAAAGTGGCGGGCGTGTGATATGGCGATCTACGGAAACTATGGCTAACGAACTATGTATTCGATAACAAATAGATGACTGTTGCACCAGATTACGTGATCGAAATGGATACGAAAGCTGACCTGTCAAAGTACCACTACCAGTCTGATAGTCTATCCGTAAGACCCGAGAGCTGCACGAGTTTGGTGTTAGGAAAGCAATCTGGATCTTCACCGAAAACCGGCCGTCGATCTGGGAGTCTGGATCGGCTGACGCTATTGTGATCCGGGACGGCTGGAATCACGACATAACTGTTACGGCGGGTATGACGTTTAATCTGGCAACGTTGGTTGCACAAACGCAAAAAGCGTAGTCAACCGTCCAACACCACCAGCAACTCACTGATCATCATAGCGGTAGCTCCCCAGACGCGGTGGCCCTGGATCTGGTAGAACGGCGCATCGACCGTCATGCCCCGTACGTCGATTTTACTGTCGCCGACAATTGTTTCATCCAGCAGGGTATCAAGATCGACTTCGACGATGTCTTCTACTTCGCGTGGGTCGGGGTAAAAGTCGGGGCGATACGGCAGAATGCCGACCACGGGTTGCACGTAGAAGTTACTGGGCGGAATAAACAATTCCGTAAGCAGCCCCAGCACGGTAACGTCAGACACCCGAATACCGACCTCCTCCTGGGCTTCCCGAAGCGCCGTGCGAGTCAGATTCTCATCGAAACGTTCCATGCGTCCACCCGGAAACGCCATCTGACCGGCGTGTACACCATCATACTGTGGGCGTAGAATCAGCGGTACGTAGATGGACTGCTGATACGGATAAAAGCATAGCAACACCGCCGATCGCCGTGTGCGCTCGTTAGGCTTGATGCCTAGCCTTGTACGAGCCGACGACGCCATTTTCCGGTGCGCTGTTTCGCCCGGTAAGGGCTCTTGTAGCCGTTGCCGTAGACGCTCGCTGAAAACCTGGAAACTGGTGTCGATCATGGTTTGGCTGGGTTTAAGGTTTGTCGTTTAAGGGTTTAAGTTTATTGAGTTAGCTAGTAACCTTAAACCTTAAATAGCAAACCTTAAACTCATTTATATAGCTTAACTAATTCCTCGGCGCAACGTTCACCATCCATCGCTGCCGAAACGATTCCCCCGGCATAACCGGCGCCTTCGCCACACGGAAACAAACGTCGAACGTTCACATGCTCGCAAGTGTCACGGTCGCGTGGGATCCGGACGGGGGATGACGTACGGCTTTCAACGCCGATGATTTGTCCGTCGTTGCTCAGATAGCCCCGCATCTTGCGACCGAAATCACGCAGGCCCTGTTGCAGTGGCTGGGCTATGTGGTCGGGTAACACCTCGTACATGTCGACCGACCGCAAACCTGGCTGGTACGACGTTGGTAACAGGCTGGCCGACACCCGACCGTCGACAAAATCGGCCACACACTGCGCCGGGGCTATCTGATCCAGGGCAGGATCACCCGCGCTACCAACCCGACAGGCCCAGCGTTCGAGATCCTGCTGCAGGGCCAGACCCGCCAGCGGACCTTCGTCTGCGTACGGCTTCAGATCGGTATCGGTGATGGCAACGACTAGCCCGGAATTAGCAAACTTCGAATCGCGCCGTGAGGGCGACATGCCGTTGACCACCAGTTCGCCGGGGGCTGTCGCTGCCGGGACGATAAAACCACCCGGACACATACAAAACGAAAAAACGCCCCGATCTACCCCTTTGAACCGCGTTTGGGTTACCAGACTGTAAGAAGCTGCGGGTAGATAATCACCTCGGTCGGGCCGGTGGTATTGGAACTGGTCGATGAGTTGTTGCTGATGCTCAATGCGTACGCCCATGGCAAAAGGCTTCGCTTCGATGCGGACGCTACGGTTGTGGAGCAGGTGAAAAATATCCCGCGCCGAATGGCCGGTTGCCAGAATGACGCCGATACCAAGCAGGGCTTCGCCGTTGGCCTGTACAACACCTGTAAGTTCGCCCTGTTCCAGAATCAGGTCAGTCACTTTCGTGTCGAAACGGACCTCGCCACCGGCCTGCCGAATCGACTCGCGCAGATCGGCCACGACGTTCGGTAGTTTGTTGGTGCCGATGTGCGGATGAGCGTCGACCAGAATCTGCTCGGTAGCACCGTGCGCGACAAAGATCTCCAGAATCCGGCGGACGTCGCCCCGTTTGGTGGAACGAGTGTAGAGTTTGCCGTCAGAATACGTACCGGCTCCGCCTTCGCCGAAGCAGTAGTTCGACTCCGGGTTGACAACATGATCTTTGTTGATCGCTGCCAGGTCCCGTCGTCGAGCGCGTACGTCACTGCCCCGTTCGAGAACGATGGGTCTGATGCCCAGTTCGATCAGGCGAAGGGCCGCAAACAGGCCTGCCGGACCCGCGCCCACAACGATGGCCTGTGGTGCGTGCGTGACGTCCTGCCGGGGCTTTTGATAGCGGATAAGCGGGGGCGGGGTTTCACCGATGAAGACTTCGGTATCGACCTGCACCCGAACCTGCCGGTTGCGGGCATCGATGGATTGCCGTTTTTTACGAACCACAATCGGTTCGTCGGCTGGTAGCCGCAACTGTCGGCTAATGTGGTCCCGAAATTGCTCGTCGTCGAACGCCAGTTCCGGCGGAAGCGTAAGCGTGAGTTGATGAATCATACAAAAGGCGGGTGGTTATCCCGCAGCGAGTAAGGTAAATTAACCCTTTTATCGCAACGATGGTAGCGTTATTTGGGTTCAGTGGACGAGTAGTCCTACGATGCAGGTAAAATAGCCCATAGCCCCTTTACCAGCAGACCGCTTCTACGTCGGTCAACTCGTTTTCATATGGCGATCATTTCGAAAAAGAAACAGCCCTTCCCCATCAGCGACGGCCTGCGTACGTACCTGCGCGATTATGATCGGGAAACGCCAACCAGTATTTCGTATACCGATCTGAAACGGGCCGATACGTCGTTTGCGGTATTGGACCGCAACGGGCGCGACACGCTCTGGGAAACAATGTTGTACCCGCCTTCCGAGCTGAACGACATTCACCTAGCACTCCGGACCATTTACGCGTACCTGAAATCGGACGGCGACCTGAACGTGACCAGTCACCTGCGCATTGATCGCGTCGATCTGTGCACATACGGCAATACCATGCCGTTTCGGGTGCGCATCGTTAACCAGGTCAACGATAATTTCGATTACTTCTACGTCAAGAACGCGGATGCATCGCGGATTTACGGCCTGGAACTGGAGGACATCCTATCGCCCAATCAGGTAAGCTACCTGACCAGCGGGGAAACGCTCGTTGAGGAACATATCGTGGGCATTCCGGGCGATGTCTTCCTGGAAAACCGGCTGGCCGATCCCGATCTGAACCCGATCCGGTTGTGCAAGGAGTTTGTCAAATTCAACGAGCGCTGCTTTCTCCGGTTGCTGGGCGATATGCACTCGGCTAATTTCGTGGTCGATGTAACGCCCGATTTTGAAGAAATGTACTACCGCATCCGGGCCATCGACTTCGACCAGCAATGTTACGAAGGCAAAAAGTCTGTGTATATGCCGCAGTATTTCCGGCAAAATAACGCGCTGATCGAGCTGGGGGTGCGGTATATGACGCCGGAAAGCGTGCGGCAGTATCAGGTCGAGGAGCGGGCGCAAATAGCCAACCGGATTCGTATCGAGCATGCCCGGCTAACCAATCTACTGAACCTGATGCGCCGGGAAACGCTGTCGTCGCCCGACCGCATCGCTCAGTTGCGTCACGAATTGAACCGCCATTACCACAGCGACCGTTTTTCACCTTGCCAGACAATGGGTGAACTACTCGAAGAAAGCTTGCACTGGCTTGTGAGCGCGCATTAGATCAACGTTTGCAGAAGTTCGATCTCGGCTTTAAGTGCCGATTCCAGTTCAGCGATCCGGGCGTCGTCTTTGCCGGCACTGGCCAGTTGCTCGACTTCACTTGCCAGCGTAGCCAGAATGCCGAAGCTCAGGTTGAGCGCACTGCCTTTCAGTTTGTGCGCGACGGCCTTTACTTCGGGCCAGTCGCGCCGGGCCCGGTGGTGGTGCAGTTCGGCCGGGAAACTGGCCAGATAGTCGTTGACTTCGCTTAGCAGTTCAGTCATGAATGCTTTGTCGCCACCAACGCGCGTTCGAAGTTCTTCTTCATCAAAATGGGCATTCATTGGTAGTGCAGGGGTTGGCTGGGCCGGTTCCGGTGGGGCAGTGGCTTCCAGAACTGGTAGCCACTGGTGTAAAATACGGGCGATAGTGTCTTTGACGACGGGTTTAGTGATATAGTCGTTCATGCCTGCATTCAGGCAGCGCTCTCGTTCTGATTTCATAATGCCGGCCGTCAGCGCAATGATCGGTACCGTCAGCCCGGTGTCGAGCGCCCGAATAGCCGCCGTTGCTTCGTAGCCGTTCATCACCGGCATCTGAATATCCATCAGGATCAGATCGGGCTTTGACCGGATGAATACGTCGACACCTTCCCGACCGTTTTGTGCTGTTAGCAAATTAATTGTGGGCGAAACGCTGCGCAGTATGGCACTGGCCAGCATCATGTTGACCGAATTGTCTTCTACGATTAGCACCGTATGCTCGCCAACCAGTGGAGTCGCTGGAACAACGGGGTCTGGAAGCGGAACCGACAGTGACTGCGGCTGACGAATCTGGGCGATTGCTTGAAAAAACTGTTGAATTTTGATCGGCTTGATCAAATACTGCTGCACCGACAGCGTGTGGCAGACGGCTTCCACGTACGCGTCGTCGGCGGAACTGCCCAATAGAATGATCGGTAACTGATCGGCCGAATAGTTGAGTGTGCGCCGAATCTGGCGGATTGTTTCGATCCCATCCATATACGGCATGTGGTAATCCATCAGAACCAGGTCGTAAATAGGGGCCCGCTTTAATTTCTCCAGGGCTTCAATGCCGTTACTGGCCTGGTCCGACGCAATCGCCTTCAAATTAAGCATATTCTGGACGATCAGCCGGTTGGTGGCGTTGTCGTCGACGATCAGCACCCGGCTGAGGCCGATGATAACCTCGCAGTTGATCGGTTCGCCCGGCTCGGCCCGGAACAGCACATCGAAGAAAAAGGTGCTTCCCTGATTTTCGACACTCGTCAACTGCAAGTGGCTGCCCATCAGACTTAGCAACTTGTTGGAGATGGTTAGCCCCAGACCCGTACCGCCAAAGCGCCGGGTCGTCGACGAGTCGGCCTGCGCAAAGGCCTCAAA
>JAKONH010000297.1 GCA_022702045.1 Spirosomataceae bacterium | reverse complement strand
ATGCTGATAGACCTAAACGGTTTTTGAAACCGTTTAGGTCTGGGATTACGCCATCACATTGGCGCGAAAAAAGCCCTGATCGTACGCTTCACTGTACGCCCGATAATCAGCGGCAACCTGGTGCGCGTAGCCTCGTGCGTATTCAATCAGCGGTTGTTGCCAACGGTCCTGCTCCTGCCCGAATGAAATCAATTCATCGGCAATGGCCGAGCCCTGCCGCCCACTTGCCCGTAAATGTCCCCAGCCGCATAACTGACCCATCGTCGTCATCAGACTGATCTGTTTACGGGGCTTACCAACCAGACCCGCCAGCGCAATACGGTCTTCAAGGGGCTGCAACTCGCGAAGTACGTGCGATGTACCATCAGGGAAGATAAGCGGATGCAATAAAGCCGGCGAGGCCGCCTGTATTCGTTTTTGCACCTCCACGATTCGCTGCGCTTCACTGGCCCAGGCGGGCTGATACTCAGCCAGCTGATTCTGTAGCGATGACGGCACAGCCTGCTTCAAATCAAGCAGGTACTCCTTTCCCCGTTCGCCATATCCCCTGACGAGCAATATGTACCGGTCGATTCCAAGGCTACCCGTTCCGGCCAGCCGATGTGCCACGTCTAGTACGTCGAAAAAGGTGGGATCGGGTTGTGTCTGCGCCCATACGTGCACGGCGGACTCAACAGCCCGGCGCGTTTCCGCATCAACCGGACTGGTACGCGGGTCATGTTTCCGAAACCGAACCCCATGTTTTTTGTAGCGCAACCGACTTTTCAGAAAAGCCCGTCGCTTCCGAAACTCGACCTTCCGCAGAAACTGACCAACGATTCCTCTGGCCGTATCCTGCTCCAGCGACCGAATGTAGCCTTTCGCCAACGTTTGTGCGTAGGTATCAGTCAGTGTTTTGACCAGTTGCCCAATCTCGGCTTCGTTCAGTTCCAACGTACTTCCCGCCACAAACAGGCTACAGGTGACACGGGCCAGATCGGCCAGATTAGGCGCCAGTATACTTTCGTCAAAATCGTTCAGATCGAAATAGGCAACGCGGTTATCGGCTTTGAACGAGCCAAAGTTTTCAACATGCAGATCGCCGACGTTCCAGGTGCGGGGGGCCTGCCAGATAAGCGGCTCTGAGCCAAGATCGTCGTTGAACAGATGGCAAGTACCGCGAAAGAAACGAAACACGTTTTCGCGCATGGCGGCATATTTGTACGTGACGAACCGGGGATCACGGTCGGCGTTGTACAGGCGTATATGGTCGGGAACTGATAAACGATTCATAAGATTTGTTAATAAACGCCGGCCGGGTGATACTGTTCGGTCGACGGACTGGTAAACCCCGCCGATAAATTGGAACTTTGTGCCTAACGAGCTAGCGATTGGTACTGAATTGTACCGCTACTGGCCGGCTGCTAAATAAATGATTCTACGAACCGAACATCTGGTTAAAAAATACGGCTCGCGCTACGTCAACAACGATGTATCGTATCAAGTGGCGCAGGGCGAAATTGTGGGCTTGCTGGGACCGAACGGGGCTGGCAAAACGACGTCGTTCTATATGGCTGTGGGGCTGGTAAAACCCAACAGCGGGAAAGTGTATATCGATCAAATCGACGTGACCGACCTGCCCATGTACAAACGGGCCCGACTGGGTCTGGGTTATCTGGCTCAGGAAGCGTCGGTATTTCGCGATCTGACCGTCGAGGAAAACGTGTTGGCCGTGTTGCAGATGACAAACCTGCCCAAGAGCGAGCAGCGCGATAAGGTCGAAGAATTACTCAACGAATTTAGCCTGACGCACGTCCGCAAAAGTAAAGGCAAGGTATTGTCGGGGGGTGAGCGTCGCCGGACAGAGATTGCTCGTGCACTGGCTGTCGACCCGAAATTTATTCTACTCGACGAACCCTTCGCTGGTGTTGACCCGATTGCGGTTGAGGATATTCAGAGCATCGTTGCCAAGCTAAAACACCGTAACATCGGCATTCTGATTACGGACCACAACGTAAACGAGACGCTATCGATCACCGACCGGGCTTACCTCCTGTTCGAAGGTAAAATTCTTAAGCAGGGGACTGCCGAAGAACTTGCCAGTGATGAACAGGTTCGCCGGTTGTACTTAGGCCAGAGCTTCGAATTAAAACGCAAGATTTAAACGCAATCGCCCCGACTGAACAGTTGGGGCGATTGCCTTGGAGACTGGTTACCAGCGACCGTACCAGCCGGGGCGGGCAGGTGGTGGAACGGGGCGGCTATACCCATAATGTGGACGGGGGCGGTGACCGTAGCCGTACCGATTGTAGGTAGGAAAACTACAGGATGCCATTACTACCAGAAGCAGAACGGGTAGAAAAAAGCGGCTTATGTGCTGTTTGATCGTGTTCATCGTCGTAGGTTATTAAACCGTTTACGATGCTTTGAACCGCTTCAGCCCAGTTCGTTTAACCCAAATCGCGGATTTAACGGTAGTTTAACTACGGTAAAACCAAGTCATGATTAGCCCAGTACTTCCCGCAACACAGGCAACGATTTGACTTCGCCAAGTGAGTCGATATGGACGTGGTAATAGGCAACGAGTGCATCGAGCAGTTCGTTACGGGCGGCTCGGCTTAGTTCGACAGGTGTACCGATGGGATGCCGCAGGATGCTATTCAGGGCTTTCTCCGTCGTATCGTCGGGCAGGAACGGCACGGAATGTTCTCTCAGCTGACTTTCAAACTCCCGCGCCGACTCCGGGCCAAACCCCAGAAAAAACGAGAGCTTGAGCAGGAACGACAGGTGGAAGTTTTCGTAATTGGTATGGGCTTCCTCCAGAAACAGTACCGCATTAACCAGAAACTGAAACAGCGTCGGGCTCCCAGCTTCTTCCTTCAGCACCTTGTTCAGCATCTCGGTCACAAACAGCGCAATCGTCGACTTCGTGACTTCGAACGGCAGGCTTTGAAAAGGGTGGCTGGTTTTCACTTCCGACAACCTGTGTAACTCCCGGTCGGCTTTGTAGTATACGACCATGTCGAGCAACGTCAGCGGCTGGAACAAGGCAATACGGTTACTCTTGCTTTTAGCCGAGCGCACCCCATTGACGATATAACTCTGAAGTCCGAAGTCTTCGGTATACACACGGGAGATAATAGACGTTTCGCGGTAGCGGATATAGCTGAGGGCAATTCCCCGTGTCTTTTGCAGCATTGGTACTCGGCAGGATTACAATATATAGGCAGATAACACCAATGAAGCCGTTTTTGCTTTCTATCAGCCCGCCTTAGCGCTGTTGGTCGCATATCGGTCTCCCTTACTAAGATACGCATTGCTGAGGAAAGTTCCGGCGATGCGTGCTGATTTTGGGTTGACCGACTACTCGTATTTTCGCTAGAACCTGCTTAGTAAACAATTTGTCAAGTAAACACGCCAGGTCGGCTTCTTTTCCTGGGGCAAACGTATTCGTATGAAACTGTATAAAACGCCCTCCGGCATTGTCCTCGAAGCAAATCGTCAATTTTTCCAGATCGATGCCGACTGGGATCTGCTGATCAACCGCGACGATCTCCACGCTTACCTGACCCAACTTGCGACTACGGCATCAACTACGGCTGAACCGACGCAACTGATGGCCCCTATCGGGCGGCAGGAGGTATGGGCTGCGGGCGTTACCTACCTACGGAGCCGCGACGCCCGGATGGAAGAATCAAAAAAGGCCGGAGCCGATAACTTCTACGACCGGGTTTACGATGCTGAACGACCCGAATTATTCTTTAAATCAACCGCCGAACGGGTAGTTGGTCCCGGCGCTCCGGTACGCATCCGGCGCGATTCGACCTGGAACGTACCCGAACCAGAACTAACGCTGCTTATCACGTCGTCGGGGCGGATTGTGGGCTACACTTGTGGCAACGATATGAGTTCGAGGAGCATCGAGGGCGAGAACCCGTTGTACCTGCCCCAGGCCAAAACATACGACGGTAGTGCAGCACTTGGCCCCTGCCTGTACGTACCGCAACAACCTATCGACCCCAATACGCTGATGCACCTGACCATCGAACGTACGGGCGAGACGGTGTTTTCGGGTGACCTGACGATCAGTCAGATGAAGCGACAGCATACTGAACTGGTATCGTTTCTGTATCGCGAATGCTCCTTCCCCAATGGTTGCTTCCTGATGACCGGAACCGGGCTGGTACCACCCGATTCATTCACCCTGCAACCGGGCGATCAGGTCAACATCAGCATCGACGGCATTGGTACGCTGTCAAATCCGGTGCAGCAATAACGACCGGGAATGTGCATTTTTGCATGTCACCTTACGCGCTCATTATGCCAACCATTCGCCATGTAACCGCTTTCCTTGAGTCGTTCGCGCCCCTCACCTACCAGGAGTCGTACGACAACGCTGGACTGCTCGTCGGTGATCCCGATACAGCCGTGACGGGTATTCTGGCTACGCTCGACTGTACGGAAGCCGTTGTCGCCGAAGCCATTGCGAAAGGCTGTAACCTGATCGTCGCGCACCATCCGATCGTTTTCAAAGGCCTGAAGAAGCTGAACGGCAGCAACTACGTCGAACGCACGGTTATTAGCGCGATCAAAAACGACGTAGCCATTTACGCGACACACACCAACCTCGACAGTGTAACGGGGGGTGTCAATTTCATGATTGCGGAGAAACTGGGCCTACGAAACGTGCGTATTCTGGCTCCGAAAACGCGGACGCTGATGAAGCTGGCAACGTTTGTACCGGTGGCCGACACACAGCGCGTTCTCGACGCCCTGCATGAAGCTGGAGCTGGCAATATTGGCAACTACAGCCGGGCCAGCTTTCGGGTTGAAGGAACGGGTGCGTATCAGGCGGGTGACGGTGCTAATCCGGTACTTGGTATAGTAGGCGAGTACCATCGCGAGCCCGAACACCGCATCGAAGTCATCTTTCCGACTCATCAGCAGCGAACAATACTGGCAGCTCTGCGCAAAGCGCATCCGTACGAAGAAGTCGCCTATGATCTCTACGCGCTCGAAAACGCCGATCAGACAGTCGGATCGGGTGTCGTGGGCGAACTCCCTCAATTACTGTCAGCCGAAAACTGGCTGGCATACCTGAAGGAGCGCATGAACCTGCCGATGGTTCGGCATACGGCCCAATTAGGTCGACCGGTGCAGCGTGTTGCGGTGTGCGGGGGTGCGGGCGGCTTTCTGCTCAACGATGCCGTCCGGGCAGGCGCCGACGTCTTCGTTACTGCCGACTACAAGTACCACGAGTTCTTCGACGCCGACGGTCGTATCGTCATCTGCGACATTGGCCACTACGAGAGCGAAGTATTCACGAAAGACTTATTAATCCGCCATTTAGCCGAAAAATTCACTACTTTTGCGGTAATTTTTTCCGAAACGGACACAAATCCCGTACGGTACTACGTCTGACTCCGGTCAGCCACTATATACTTTAACAAACGCTCCGAATGGAACTAACGATTGCGCAAAAACTGGACGCTCTGCTGCACCTGCAATCTCTCGACTCGCAACTCGATGAACTCATAAAAATCCGCGGTGGTCTGCCCGAGGAAGTACGTGACCTCGAAGATGATATCGCTGGTTTTGAGACCCGGATCGGCAAATTCCAAAGCGAAATCAAGGCGCTGGAAGAAGAAATCGAGCGGAACCGGTCGGCGAAGAAGGACGCCGAAAAGCTGATTACCAAGTACAAAGATCAGCAGATGAACGTGCGCAACAACCGCGAATTCGACGCTATCTCGAAAGAAGTAGAGTTGCAGTCGCTGGAGATCGAACTTGCCGATAAGCGGATCAGCGAAGCACAATTCCGGGCTCGTGGCAAAGACGAAGAAATCAAAAACACGCAGAACCTGCTGAACGAGCGGAAGGAAGACCTGAAAGCTAAAAAGCAGGAACTCGATCAGATCAACGAAGAAAGTCAGGAAGAAGAGAAAGAAATCATCCGGCAGCGCGACGAGCAGGCTACCGGTGTTGAACCTCGCCTGCTGAACTCGTACCGTAAAATTCGTGGTAACGCCCTCAACGGACTGGCTGTCGTAATGGTGAAACGTGGCGCGTGTGGTGGCTGCTTCAACGTGGTGCCGCCACAGCGTCAGGCAGACATCAAAGACAAAAAGAAGATCATCGTCTGCGAACACTGCGGCCGGATTTTCGCCGATGTAGAAGGTGTTCCCGAGCCAGCAACGACGGGCCGTGGCCGGTAATCGTCCAAGACAGTTTTTTTGTGTGCTCAGAAGGTCGCCCAGTGGCGGCCTTCTCTTTTTTCAAACTATGCGGCTGGTCGTTTTTTTTGTATTAATTACTCAATTGGCGCAGGCGCAGGACTTCGTCTGGACAACCGGCCTGCAACGTGCCTTCGCGCAGATGCAGCAGTTGCAGGTGCAACCGGCCCGGCAGACGATAGCGCGCGAACCGGCTACACAGTCGCCCGGCATCCAGCTCTTCCTGGACGACTACGCCGACATGCTGACGCTGACGACGTCGGATAATGATGCGCTCTTCGCCAATCTTAGTAAGCGGGAAGATGAACGACTCGACGCCCTAAAAAAACTGCCGGACTCGTCGCCCTGGCAACGGGTGATGCAGGCCGAAGTACGACTCCATTGGGCGTTCTGCAAGCTGAAATTTGGCCGGGAGATGAGCGCCAGTTGGGATGTCATCAAAGCGTATCGACTCCTCAGCGACAACCAGAAACTGTTCCCCGACTTCCTGCCAACCTACAAATCGCTGGGTACGCTCCATGTCATGATTGGGTCAGTACCGGAATCGTATGCGTGGGTAGCGCGGCTGCTGGGCCTGCGGGGTAGTATCGCGGAAGGGCAACAAATGCTCGTCCGCGCCCGACAGGACCCTGTTTTTGGTCTGGAAGCACAGCTTATCGACCTGATGGTCCGTTCCTACGTGCTTACGTTTACGCCCGCCGATGAACAGGCGCTGCGTCAGCTCATCGCCCGTTCGCCCGACAATCTGCTGTTGCACTTCTTCGGCGCCACGATCGAGCAGAAAAGTGGTCATAGCGAACAGGCACTGCTGTACCTAACCAGCCGTCCCACGGGCCCGGCTTATCTTTCTCTGCCTATTGTCAGCAACATTCTGGGCGACATTTACCTGCAAAAAGGCCAATACGCCACCGCCGACGTGCACTTCGCCCGTTTTCTAACGGATTACAAAGGGCAGAACTTTCGCAAAGATTCGCAGTACAAACGGTTTCTGTGCCATTGGTTGGCAGGCTACCCGGATAGTCAAAGCCGGCCGTTTCTGGAACGGGTAGTAAGCAGCGGACGCACGACCGTTGAATCGGACAAGGCCGCTCAGCGATTCGCTGACGTTTACCTGAAGCGTGGTGCCACGCCCAATCAACCCGTGCTGATGCGGGCTCGGCTGGCCAGCGATGGTGGCTTTCTGGACAGTGCCCTCGCCTACCTGCGCCCTTACACCGAAGCCCGGTTTGTGGGTTTACCCGAAAAAGCCGAGTTCAACTACCGCATGGGCCGGATCCTGCAACGCCGTAGCCAGGCCAATGCAGCAATCCCCTACTTCGTACGGGCCTTAGCCCTGAGCGACGCCTACGACGAAGCTCCCCTTTCCTTCGGCGCATCCTCGGCATTACAGTTAGGCTATATCTACAAACAAAAGAACGACCGCACCACAGCACGGTCGTTCTTTCAACGGGCCCTCGCTCAGAAAAACCACGAGTACAAAAACAGCATCGATAACAAGGCCAGAGCGGGGCTGAGTGGGTTGTAGCCGTGGTCTGTTGAGCCTCCCATACTACAAGCTACAAACTGATTTACGCTTCCAGTGCGGCTACGCCGGGGAGGGTTTTACCTTCCATGAATTCGAGCAGTGCACCGCCACCCGTCGAGACGTAGCTGACGCGATCGCCATAGCCAGCCTGATTGACGGCCGAGGCCGAATCACCACCGCCTATGAGTGAGAACGCGCCATTTTTTTCCGTTGCTTCCACCACTGCTTCAGCAATGGCGTTGGTCCCGTGGGCGAAGTTTTCAAACTCAAATACACCCATTGGGCCGTTCCACAGAATCGTCTTCGATTTCAGCACGACGTCCGTAAACAGCTTGATCGTTTCAGGGCCGATGTCGAGCCCTTCCCAACCGTCGGGAATTTCGCCCGTAGCAACGATTTGCCGGTTGGCATCATTCGAGAAGTCGTCGGCGCATAGGTTATCGACGGGCATGTAGATCGCTACACCCTTCGCTTTTGCTTTCTCCAGCAGTTCGAGCGCCAGGCCTTGCTTATCGGCTTCGAGCAGCGACTTACCGATGTTGCCACCCTGGGCTTTGGTGAACGTGTAGGTCATACCGCCACCGATAATGAGGTTATCGACGTTATCGAGCAGCTTTTCGATAATCAGGATTTTGTCGGAGATTTTGGCTCCGCCCATGATCGCCGTGAACGGACGCTCGGCGTTTTCCAGAATCTTCTTAGCGTTGTCGAGTTCGGCCTGCATGACGTAGCCCGATACGCGGTCGGTGAAGAACTGTCCCATCACGGCGGTGCTGGCGTGTGCACGGTGCGCCGTTCCGAATGCGTCGTTTACCCACACATCGCCCAGCTTCGACAGCTTTTCCGCAAAGTCTTTGTCACCCTTCTCTTCTTCCTTGTAGAACCGGAGGTTTTCGAGCAGCAGTAGCTCGCCAGGTTGCAGCGCAGCCGCCTGATCGACAGCCGATTGACCAATCGCATCATCAGCAAACTTTACGGGCCGACCGAACGCCTTTTCCAGCGCTGGGATGATGTGCTTTAGTGAATATTTTTCTTCGGGACCACCTTTCGGCCGACCCAGGTGCGACATCAGGATAGCCGAACCACCGTCGTTAACGATTTTCATAACCGTCGGGATGGTAGCTTTGATACGCGTATCGTCAGTGATGGTATACGCTTTGTCGAGGGGGACGTTGAAATCGACCCGAACCAGGGCTTTTTTGCCCGCGAAATTGTAGGTATCTACGGTTTTCATGCGAGGGGTATCGTCATGTTGGTTTACGGGTCAAACTTAGTCGTTTTATA
>JAKONH010000023.1 GCA_022702045.1 Spirosomataceae bacterium | reverse complement strand
CGGGGCGAATTCATCAACGTGGGTGTCATTCTTTACTGCGCATCGCAGGGTTTTCTACGCACCCGATTTATACTACCCGAACTGCGGCTGCTCGCCCTCTGCCCTACCCTCGACCTGAACGAACTGGCGGAGCGCCTAGGCGCATTTGAGCGCGTCTGCGCGGGTCAACGCGAAGGTGGCCCGATCGGTCAATTACCCATCGCAGCCCGATTCCGCTGGCTTACCGCTACCCGCAGCACCGTCCTGCAAACGTCGCCCGTCCATCCCGGCCTGTGCCTCGACCCGGTTGACGCGCTTGCGCAGTTATTTGCTCAGCAGGTAGAGTGACCTCAGCCTGCACAACACCACAGTGAATCAAGTACCGTAAACTGAATGCTGTCCTCTGCCTATGCGTCTACTTTTCCTCTTACTCATTCTTCCCGTCTGCGGCTTCGCGCAGAGCGGTTCACAGTCGGACGTCGACACAACGAAGTCACCGTTCAGTTTTAAGAATGCGCCCTGGTACGCTCGCTCGATGCCGTTTGGCATTTACACGGGCGCTGGCAAGCTGGCCGACCGGGCTGTGCAGTCGATCGAGATTGGTAAGACATTTAACGTCATCGACATCGGTGTCGCAGCCGGGCGCAGTACCTTTCGGCCAGACACGACCTTTTTCGTCGAAGGGCGCGTTACAATGGACGTGGGTAACTACGGTCCATTTGCCAGTGAGATGACCATCGGTGCGGGCAAGCTGTTCAGCAAACCAGGGAGCCTGATGCTCGAACTTAGCTACAGCATTTTTGCGCAGATCGCCCGGAAATTCGGCTTTGGTCTGATAACGGGTTATTATGATTTTAGTAACGAGTTTACCGACTCGGCGAAGACATACTACGGCGTTTACCTGCGGTACGGTCTGGAACGTACCGACACGGGTGGCCTGCTTGGACTGGCCCGGCCTCATCCGCGCCTGCGGGGCCGACACGTACATCGGTAGTGAATTTGTCTATCAACAGTTGCGTTGTTCGACTATGAATCCTGTTATTGGCAAATACATATTATTGGCCGGAGCTGGGCTGATGCTCGTCGGCCTGATCGTCTGGCTGTTCGGCGATAAGCTAGGATGGCTGGGACGCCTGCCCGGCGACATTCGCGTGACAGGGCAGAACGGGGGCGGCTTCTACTTCCCGATCGTTACCTGCCTTGTCGTCAGCATCGTGCTGAACATCGTCATCGCTTTGGTTCGTCGTTTTTTCTAGTCGTTGCCGTACGGAGAACAGGCAGTTGGCGATCGAGTTCGTAGCTGAGCTTGTTGATATAGAAGACTTCACGCTGCATCCCGTAATTCAGCCGGCTAGCAATCTTCTGAAAGCCCCACGCCAGAAAATGACGGTCGTACCAGGGCATTAATTCGTCGTTTTCCGAAAACGTTACCCGATCGTTTTCGCCATCGGTGGTCAGCAGCCGGACGGCTTCGGGTTTTTGCAGCACCCGGTTGCCCTGAATCACCTCTGTATTAATCTTTCCGCCGTTGGGATAAGCCAGTATTGTTTTATCGCCCAGTTGCGAGACCTGTACTTTTTCGCTCAGATCCCGGCTGAGTACACCATTAATAGGTAAACAATTGTCCCACAATAGCTTGCCTGCCTGATCGAACCCACAAACGAAGGCATGGGTATACTGATAGCCGTCATACCGGTCTGTGGCACGAATACTACCATTGGCCAATGTCGAGCTTCGGTAATGCGGATAGTACACTTCGGCAA
The DNA here is from genome assembly GCA_022702045.1 of Spirosomataceae bacterium. Lineage (GTDB taxonomy): Bacteria > Bacteroidota > Bacteroidia > Cytophagales > Spirosomataceae > Spirosoma. The sequence goes on along the minus strand of JAKONH010000023.1, from coordinate 4,797 downwards.
CCATTGTCAATCCGTTCGGCGTCGGCAGCAGATCGTGTACCAGCAGTTTGTATCGAAACTTATACGCCTTACCGATCTCTTTTTTTCGATTGGCGCGGGCCAGCATGCGTTCCTGCTGCTTGGGCTTCAGGTAGTTGAAGAAATTTGCCAGCTGCGAAAAATCGATATACTGAACATCCCTGATAGCCGCTTCACCATCGACAACTCCTGACGAGTCACGTCGAATGCGGGTGACATAAATGCCCTGCGAATAGGGTGTACAGTCGGCTGAATAGTTGCCGACCAGTAAAGATTCGTTTTCGTTGACCGGCAGGATTTTTCCGGAAATCAGGCTATTCTGCGTCCCATCGAAATTAAGCGACCGGATAAGCTTGTTGTCATATCCGTAGGTTCGAATGGTGAACTGACAGTGTCGCTTGGTTGAGTGAATCAGCACATTGACTTCCTGATTGTACTCGTCAACTTCGATACTGCTGATTTCAACGTGATTGGCATACAGCCCCGGCAGCACCCGCACCGACCGGTCGAAGAGTGAGAACGACATGACAATGGGCCTTCCCCGGAAGTACCCTCCAATATATGCCTGACTGCCCAGCACTTTAAACTGTTGAATACTCATGTCGTCGACCAGCGACCCCTCAAACGCATCCATCATGCCCTCATCGGTGCTGACCCGAATGATCCGGAAGCGATTACTATCGATGGCGCGGAATAACTGATACCGGTACTGACCGCTGGTAAAGGCCGTTATCGGACGCATCATCCGCTCTTCCAGTATACTCCGGTACCAGACCGGCCGTAGCTGTGTGTCGTATTTACGAAAGGTAAAGCGGGGTGGTGAATTGTCGAGCCAGGTTCCTCCTTCCTGCACCGTGACGAGCACCCCCTGATCGGCTAAGGGCGTGACGTCGAACGATTGTGACTCGGTTGTGCTGACCGGCATTTCCAGCCTGAGGGTCTGCGACAGTTGCGCCCGCACCGGCCCGATGACCAGGCCGGCAAGCAATAGAACCAACAAAAATCGTAGACGTGCCATGCATATAAATATACAATTGTTTGCTGGTAAAGTTTACAAAAAATGAGTCTGCGTATACGCTGATTTCGTTATATGCCCCAGCGCTTTTTCAGATGGTCTTTCATGAACAGGTTGATATCCCACTGACTGGCAACGGGCTGCTGCGTATACGGCAGCACAGGCAGGTAAGTCGGTGGGCCAAACTCGCAGGAAATCGTCAGTTGGGGGGCGTTGGCGCGTTGTAGTCTCGTCCGGATAGCGTCCCACCAGCGGGCGTGGGTTTCGAGTGCATCAGCCCATTCAGGCGCACGGGGGTCGCTCACCTGCGGCCCCTCGGGGTGACCTACCCGGCAGTGGATATGATCGCTGACGGCGATCGCCCGCTCCATATTAGCCGTTTGTTCGCTCAGGTACGACTCGGCTACGTTGACCCAGTGTGAATAGTCGGCGGTCAGGCGCAGGTTGGGCTGCCGCAGTAGGTACGACTGTATGCCGGGCGCGCTATAGGAAAATCGCCCCCGGTGGGTTTCGTGCAGAATTGTGACGCCCGTTTGCTGCTGCACAGTCAGTGCCACCTGTATCAGCTCCAGATTCTGTTCAAAGGTGAAATAGTCCCGGCCGGTCTGCGAATTGATGAACAACGGTTTGTGTCTGGCAACCGCATACAGGTCTTTCTCGTAAGCGCGTCGGTGTTCGGAGAAGTTACTGCTCCCCCCAAACGCCATCAGAATCAGTTGAAGTCCATTATCACGCATTACCTGTACGGCCTCGGCCCGTTTGTCAGGTCCGGCCGCAATTTCCATCCCGTCGTAACCGGCTGTCTTCACCCGTTTAGCGACATCGGGATAGGTCAGGCTTTCAAGGCCCCAATAGGGGCAGAAGAACAGTGTTTTCACAATATTTCAGGGACTGATATTGATTGGTAAAGAGCCAATAACCGATGCAGCTACTCATGCTGTGCCAATGCCCGTATCCCACCAGCGCCAGCTTTCGTTCAACCGCTTAGACCCTGACTATGTAGAAAAAAACCTGGCAGATATACGTACAAAGACACTCTATATCAGCGTCATTAAGTCGTGTACCATTCCTACCAGGCGAGCCTAAGCAAGCAAACTTATTTAGGCACATTAGTGCCGCCTTCTCCCTTTAGTAAATTTACGATACCCTGTTTCAACGAGTTGAGTAGAGACTGGGTCTTGGTTACGTTTTTGGTACTACGTCGTGTGGCGGCACAGACGGGTTACGACTGACTTTTTTGGGTACACTACATATGAAATGGTCGTTTTCACACCCAAAGCGCTGGACATCCTACTGTCATGTCCGGCTAGTCGTCGCACTGTCGCTTGCCGTACAGGTTGCACGGGGGCAGTCAAGCCCAGCCGGCGCGAACTGGTATTTCGGCGCGAACGCAGGCATTACGTTTACCGGTGGCGCTCCCCAGGCCTTGACAGATGGTAACATGCGAACCGTCGAAGGATGCGCCACTCGTTCCGACCCCGACGGTCAACTATTGCTGTATACCGATGGCAGCACCATCTGGAATAAACAGCATACGGTTATTGCCGACGCAGTCAATCTGGGCGGCAGCCCATACAGTACACAATCGGCATTGATCGTACCGTACCAGAATAGTACGGCCGATTTTTATGTCTTTTCTGTGAGCGAAACGGATGTGTCTTATACCAGGGTAAGTTTGCCGGCCAACAACGGCCAAGGAGGTCTAACGCAGAAGAACCGATTGCTGACGACCAGTTCGACCGAGAAAATCACGACGATTTACCATTGTAATAATCTGAACCACTGGATTATTACCCATGAACGGGGCAACGCTACATTTCGCGTAAACCTGATTAACGACAATGGCCTGATCACCACTCCAGTCGTGTCGAACGTGGGGAGTGTACATAGTCAGAATAAGGGATATATGACGCCTTCGCCCGACGGCCGTACGCTGGCCGTAGCCGTATCAGACAGCACAGGTGGCGGCTTTGTGGAACTGCTTGACTTCGACAACGCAACCGGAAAAATTACCAACCCGCGTAAACTACAAACACCCGAAACCGCCGGGGCATATGGCGTAGTGTTCTCGCCTGACAATTCGCTTGTTTACCTGTCGACGATGGGTAGCAAAACGGTTTATCAGATTCGGGTGAACAATATGACCGTCACGGCAAGGCTCACGGTTCCATCGGCAGGGTCCTCTCCCGGTATTGGTGCGCTACAGTTGGGTGTAGACAGCCGTATCTACGGCACGCAGCCCGGCGCAGACCATCTGTTCGCCATACCGCAACCTAATCAGGTCGGGTCAGGTTGCGGTATGGTTGCGCAGGCGGTGAATCTGGGCGGACAAAAAGCCATGGCAGGGCTTCCGTTCAATGTCGATACGATTCCACAGCCAATCCCTAAAGTACGCATTGCCGTTACAAAACTCGACGGCTGTAATCAGTTTCTGCTCTCGTCGAAAACCGAGAATCTGGACTTGGCCTTCCTGCTCTATCAATGGTACATGGACGGGACAGCCATAATCGGGGCCAACGCGCCGACACTGATGGCACCTAAAACGGGGCACTTTCTCCTGAAGGTGCGGGAAACAAAATGCCGCGACATCCATATCACATCCGAGGAGGAACTACCGGTCATACTGGTTGAAGTCGACCCGACGGCGCGTGCCCTGCCCGACTCGTGCGGAGCGTTTCGACTCAAGGCACACGCCAGTGGCGGTGTAGTACAGTGGTTCGGACCGGGAATAAGCTCCGCCCGAGACCGGCTCGATTCGCTGACCATCGCCAACATTGTCGGTTCTCAGACGTTCCGGGCGCGGGTGGAAAGTACCGACAATTCGAGTTGTTTTTCGGAAAAATTGGTGACAGTCTCGTTCGCGACACCCGCCCCGTTTAAACTGGATGCGGCTACCCGGACGGTTTGTGCCGATACACTCACACTACGGGCATCCCCTACGACCGACTGGACGACCTTCAACTGGCAAGTCCCGTCCGGCGGTAATCTGGCCGGCACAACGATCACGGCTAGGCAAAGCGGATCGTACCGGGTAACGGCCCGGAGCGCAGCCACCGGTTGCCGGAGTGGCGACTCCGTTCGGGTAACGCTACACCCAACCCCAACACTGACGTTACCCGTTCACCAGATCAATACCTGTTTGTCAGCCATAAGCAGCGGTTATCTGCCTGTCGATGCGGAACAGAATCCAGCCGTTACCTACAACTGGCAGCACGATGGGCAGTCGATCGGCACAGACCCAGTTGTCAGGCTGACGGACTACGGGGTGTACACGCTGACCGTCCGCACACCGGCGGGCTGCTCGGCACGCGACTCGCTACGGGTGCAGTCTACCTGTCCGCCCGTCGAACCACACGCGTACATGCCCGACGCGTTCACCCCTAATCTAGACGGGCAGAACGAGACGCTAACCATTCACTGTACAGGCGTAGCTGCGCTGACCCTAACGATTTACGACCGCTGGGGGGAGCCCATTTACCACGCCAGCGGTACCCCATCACCGACAACAGGCTGGTCGAGCTGGGACGGTACTTATCAGGGGCAACCGGCGAGTGCTGGCCCCTACGCATACCGGCTTGAGATGAAAGGCGCTGATTTCCTGACGGTATTTACCCGAAAGGGTGTGCTTATGCTGCTGCGCTAAGCGGCAAAATGCGGGAGACAGTAGCATAATTGGCCTATTCTCCGCAACTTTGCTCCTGACAATCAACTGGGATAGCCGCCCGTGTTACGGACGGTTCTACGCCCAACGAATCCCAAAAATC
>JAKONH010000244.1 GCA_022702045.1 Spirosomataceae bacterium | reverse complement strand
CAGGCTCTGGTCTGCCGTGAACCGCACGGCGTGCATTTTTAGTCTCATTGTGTCGCCTTTTAAGTGAACTGAAACAGAACATCAATGGACTATCTAAGTTTGGGTATGACTGCGACAATGTCAAGGGGACCTTTGAAAGATACAAACTTGTTTCACGCGACGTGGTTGTACAGCAGTGCCACTGACTGATACTCGTTGATTTACGCGTTTTCGTGGAACGGTGGTTAAACAAACTTCTTTGTAAAGTATAATTTACCTGATTCTGGTGTACTTAAACAGTCAGATTGCGTAGGTAAAGCCGGATTGGTTGCTTCGAGCGGAGCGTAATGAGTGGCCTAGGCTGCACAGGTACGACATCGGCCGTAATCATGTCAAATGTGGTTAACAACTGACCCAGCAAAGCCATCATTTCCAGTAGCGCAAACTGATTGCCGATACAGAGTCGGGGGCCACCGCCAAACGGGAGAAAGGCGTAGCTGTGCCGCTCGGTAGTCCGTTCCGGCGCAAAGCGGTCCGGATCGAACTGGTCGGGGTTTGGCCAGCTGGCGGGATCGTGGTGCAAAATGTATGGACTAATCAACACACCTTCATTAGCAGCCAACGGATAAATGCCCAGCTTGTCAGACTCCAGCGACAGGCGACTCATGGCCCAGGCTGGCGGGTAGAGCCGTAACGATTCATTGACGATCTGCGATAGGTATGGCATAGCACGTAGATCGTCGGCCGAAAAGCGCGTGCGGGTGCCGAGCGTCTGCTGCGCTTCGGCGCGGGCGCGGGTTTGTACGTCAGGGTGAGCAGCCAGTAGGTGAAGAGTCCAGGCCATTGATGTAGCCGTTGTTTCATGACCCGCCGTGAATAGCGTAATCAGCTCGCTCAATAATTGCGCGTCGGTCATGCCTTCACCGGTTTCTTCGTCGGTGGCCCGCAGCAGCATGTCGAGCAGGTCGTCGTGTGGCGTAGCATCCTGCCGGCGGGTTTGAATAATGCCCGTAATCAGGTCGTGAACCTGTTTCGACGCTCTCTCGTAGGCCTGATTGGCGGGGGAAGGAAACCAGCTGGGCAACCGTATCGGGTTGAGGACGGTCTGGCTGATGATGCGATTTAGTTCGTTGAGCGCCTGCGACAGACTGGCCGTTTGATCGCCAAGTCCGGAACCAAACAAGGTTTTAGTAACGATGCGCAAGGTGACGTCGGTCAGGACGGTCGATACGTCGACGGGTCGGGAGCGATCCTGCGCCTGTAATCGACCGGCCCAGCCGACGGCTTCGTCGATCATGGTGTCGGCCAGTAGCGCCAGCTTCTGTCGGTGAAAGGCGGGTTGCGCTAACCGGCGTTGCCGACGCCAGTAGTCGCCATCGGTTGTCAGCAGGCCATCGCCCAGAAACTCGCGCAGCACCTTGTACGACCGGCCCCGCCCATAATTACGGTTGTTCTCCTGAAGCACATACTTGGCTTCTTCGGGCTTCAGCAGTACCGTCACCGTCCGTCGGCCCAGCTGAATACGAACTAACCGTTGATCGCCGTACTGCGTCTGTAATCGGCGCAGAAAGCCAAGCGGATTGTGCAAAAAAGCAAACGTACTGCCCAGAAAAGGAACGCCTTTAACGAAAGGAATAGGTAGTTGGTCGGTCATAGGAAGCCCGTACTCGATCTGTGTAAAGATAACGTCAGCGCGCGGGTTCCGTGGATACTCAGCGCGTCTTGTTTTGCAGCACTATCAGCGGCAGGTGATTATCGAAGGTGGGGTGGTAGGCGGGTGAGTTAAGGAAGCCCCGGCTGAAGTTGCCCAGTGCAATGTCCAGATCGCCGTCATGATCCCAGTCGTTTACGTCCATGCAAATCCACCGGCCGTACTGGTTGATCGGGATCAGGTGTGGCTGGAAGACTAACGCCGACTTACCTTCGTAATAGGTGAATGTTTGTGGTGACGATTGACCCAAGTCGGCGAAGAACGAAATCGCGGCAATGTCCAGGTCGCCATCCCGGTCGAAATCAGCGGCAATTGCTTTCGTGCAGCCGTTCAATGGTATAAAAATCGGCTGCTTGTAGCGATTATGGCCTTCGTTCAGAAAAATATAGACGCCGTGGTACGGTTTAAGAATGCGGGAGTAATCGCTGTTGTCGCCGGCGGTGTACAGAATGTCGAGCCGTCCATCGCGGTTCATGTCGACGAGCTGAAAACTGGTCGAGCCGTAGACGGGTGGAAAACGTAATAAGTTATGTTCGGTGAAGCCCCCTTGCTGATCGTTGGTAAACAGCCAGATTCCCTCATCGGCATGCGCAAACAGCGCCATGAAGTCGAGCCAGCCATCATGATTGAAATCGCCGGTGATGACTTGTGTAGCCCCGGCAACGTTACGAATAACCCGTTTGTCGAACTGATGGTCAGGACGTTGCTGAAGCCGGTATAAACTTCCTTCGTTATGACCGAATCCGCAGACGAGCCAGTCGGTTAGTCCATCGCGGTTGAAATCGCCCGGTGTCGATTCAATGGGGCGAGGGAGTTGCTGACCCAGCACGCTGGGGCTATCGGACTTGTTCGGGTCGAGTTCAAGCAAAGCACCGATCGACTGATCAACAGCCAGCATGGTACCGATACAGGTTAGTGCCAGGCATGTAGGTTGCCCTTTGCCACCAATGAAACGCGCCTGTACGCCGGGGGAGGGAAGGGTCCGTAGCCGTTCCGCGGTCAGTGTAGGGCTCCATCGGTACAGTCCCGCGTCGGTTTCGTTACTTGAATACACGTGCTGCTGTGTCGGGTCGAACGAAACCATAGTCGTAGTGGCCAGATCGGCAGCGGGTTGCGCCGGTTTCTGCATTGTGAAGATTGACCAGTCGTTGCTGGAGGACGGCTGTGCTGGTGACGTAGTCAGGCTATCGGGGGCTAACGTTTCGTAGTAAGCTTGCAGTTTTTCCCAGTCGGCCTGCGAAATACTGGCGTTGTCGGGTCGGTAATAGTGTGTTTTCTGCCAGACTTCCATGCCCAGTTTAGGTGCCATGGCCGGCAGTACCTGATTATGCCAGGTTGCCTTATCGAGCATAGCCGGTGAAACGGGTAAGTGGCAAGAGCCACAGTACTGTCTAGCAAGGGATTCCCCTTCAGTGGTAACCGGTTCGCCGGTCGTTGCCGTTTCGCTTCCCGACTGACAGCCTGTTGTCAGTAACCAGTACAGTAAGACGACGGTAGATAGCGAGAATGATTTTGTCATGAAGGGTATCGGTGTAAAAAAGCAACGAGACAGCATGGCGGCTGTCTCGTTGCAGTAGATTGTAGCCCAGACCTCCCGGTCTGGTGGCCGGCAGGCCAATTGTGCCAGGCGGCAGCTTTATTGGTCGCTGTCGCGCCCACCAGACCGGGAGGTCTGGGCTACGGATTAATTATAACCGGGGTTTTGCGTTAGTGACGAGTTGCCACCCGAACGGCTCAGGTCGATCTGACGCTGTGGGATCGGGAAGTACTCGTTGCGACCCGTTACGAACCGGCCACCCCGAATATCAGTCGTGATCGTGCTTTCGTAGGTGAAGTAGTTGTTTAGCGTCGCTTCGGCCGTTCCCCAGCGTACCAGGTCGAAGAAGCGGTGACCTTCCATTGCCAGTTCAAGCTTCCGTTCGAAATAAACGGCCCGTAGTGCACCGTCTTTGCCCAGACTGGCAAACCGACCGGTTGGGTAAGCCGCTACCGTGTAATTGGCGGCTGGTGTGGTCGAATTGCCGGCCAGGGGGTTGCTGTTGTTGGTGTACTGGTAGACGAAGTTGACCGGGTTAGCAGCCCGTGCCCGTACGAGGTTAACGTACGTCTGCGCCTGTGCCAGATTGCCCAGTTGTGCTTCGGCTTCGGCTGCCATGAGTAATACATCGGCGTAGCGGATGACGTTGTAATTGATGGCCGTACCCGGCGCCCATGAGTGCTGATCGGCGTACTGAGACTGCGTTGCCTGCATGTAAATATTCTTTTTCGGCGAATACGGACCAGCGTAGGTTTGACCTGGGCTCCGAATCCAGTCGGCACCGGGGTGGAGACCCCAGTCGAGGTAAGGCAGTCCTCGCCGGCCGATGGTCCAGTCGATGCGCGGATCGAGGTTGCCAGCGTCGGGCGTAAACGCCTGATTCGAGGCAACACCTTGATCGTTTTTTACAGGATAGCTGTTGTACGTGTCGACATAGGGTAAGCCCGTTGCGTCGGTACGGTACGAGTTGGCTAAGTCCTGCGAGGGCTGGAAGAAGCCGCAGCAGCGGAAAGGACTGTTGCCGTATGGGAAGTTAAGCATGTCACCCTGATTGGCGTTGGCGATCGTATTGGTCCCGTCGTTAGCCACCATCTGAATCGCAAATACCGCTTCTGAATTATTTTCCGTAGCTGCGTCGAAGTTGTCGTGAAACCGGCTTGTGAGCGCGTATTTCAGCCCACTTGTCGTCACGCCCTGCGTCGTAATCAGGTCAAATAGCGTTTTGGCCTGGCTATACTTCTTCTCGTACGTGTACGTCTTAGCCAAATACGAAGCCGCAGCCCATTTATTGACCCGGCCTAGGTCCGACTGGGTAGTAGGCAGGTTGTCGTAGGCATACTGGAAGTCGGCTTCGATACGCGGCCAGATGTCTTCGGTATTAGGTTGCGAACTGGCGGCTGGTGTTGCAATGGTTTCGTCGATCCACGGAACCCGGTTGAACATCTTCTTTAGTTCGAAGTAATAGTGAGCACGCAGGAAGCGGGCCTGCGCAGTAAAGCTCGTCCGGTCGGCATCGGAAATGGTTGTTGCGGCAGCCAATAGCCGTAGCGTCGAGTTAGCTCGGTTGACGCCCTCATACACCGTTCGCCATTTACCGTTGAAATAGCCGTTGCTGGGGTCTGCCGTAAATTTGGCGATGGCATCAATGGCCGGTTGGTCGCTGCCGTCGCTGCCTTTGTGGGCGTCGCCCCCGGCAATACTGCCATAGGTCCAGTTGCTGGGTGATGCCTGCCACCCGTCGCTACCCGCCAGGTTTAGGGCCGAGCCGTTGTTGTATTGCCCGTCGAGGGCGGCATAAGCCCCTGTCAGCAGCGCGTCGACACCGCTTTGGGTGGCCAGTACTTCATCGCTCAGGGCGCCCTGTGCTGGAATCTCCAGACTATTCGTACAAGCGTCGAGCGTTAAGCCAGCCGTAGTAAACGCCAGCAGCGCTAGTATATAATGAGGTAGTTTCATTTAGTTTTCAGGTTTGTGGCTTGTGGTTCGTCGTTCGTAGTTGATAGCCTCAGTGGATGCTTTGACTACGAACAACGAACCACAACCAATTTTTAGAACGTGACATTCAGGCCGAACAGGAACTGCCGTTGGTTGGGGTAAACACCTTCATCGATACCGAACGACGTGGTGTTCGAGAACGACTGGTTGAGGCTGCCGCCCGAACTGTTGTTAGTGTTGGCTGTCGTGCCGATTTCGGGATCGAGTCCCGAGTATTTGGTGATAGTAAAGAGGTTAGCCGACTGTACATACACCCGCATCCGCTCGATCCCTAATTTTTTCAGCGTGTTGGCGGGCAGCGTATAACCGATCTGCGCGTTTTTCGCCCGTAGGTACGAGCCGTTTTCTACGAAATAGGAGTTTGGAACGTTGGCTGAGCTGAACGAACCTACTGTTTCCTGAATCGGGGCTTTTGCATCGGTATTAGTAGGTGTCCACGAGTTGTACAGCGCGGTCTGGCTCTTAGCTCCCTGGAAGTTGGCGTTGAAATCCGTCCACCAGCGTACGTTGTTCCAGATGTCGTTCCCCTGCGAGCCGTAGAAGAAGATACTGAAATCGAACTTCTTGTACGTCGCCCCCAGGTTCAGACCGTAGCTGAATTTCGGATTCGGGTTACCCAGGTACGTCCGATCGGCATCGGTAATCTGGCCATCGCCGTTGATGTCAGCGTAGCGGAACCGGCCCACGGCTACGTCGTTCTGGTACACGGCCGATGCGTTGCCGGTGGCCTGCTGCGCCTGCGAATTCGCTGCGTTGATCTCTTCCTGCGAATTCCAGAAGCCCGCCGTTTTGTAGCCGTAGAACTGACCGATCGAGTGGCCAACTGCATTGCGTACGATGTAGCTACCATTGAACCGGCGTCCTTCCTGATCGAAGTAATCGACACCTTCGGCCAGCGACACGATCTTGTTGTTGTAGGTC
>JAKONH010000219.1 GCA_022702045.1 Spirosomataceae bacterium | reverse complement strand
CGACTTCCGCAAAATGGGACCGACCGCACAGGCAACGGCCGCTTCGTTATTCAAACCAGTTCCCCCGGTTATTCGTCCGGGTACAGCGATGCCAGGTACTCCCCAACCTGCTGGTACCAGTTTAGCCGCGCCGACAAGCGCGCCGGCAGTCGGCCACGTTTTTTTATCCAGCAGCAACGACGACGACGGTCCCCGGTTGCAGGAAGCCTTAAGCAGTCGGCGCGTCAACGCGCCCTTGCTGGCTACGGCCTCGGCATTCGACATGTACAAGGATGGAACGTCGACCTTCTCCCGCCGGGATCTGTACCTGCTCTACCCCGATTACATTAGCCCGGACCGGGACGTCGTATCGACGTTCAACCAGACGTATTTAGCTGAACGTAACACGATACCGTCTGTTTTCGCCAGCGAGGGTTACGATATGCTCCTGTTTTTTGGCCGTCAACTGGCCAAAAACAATGGCCTGCGTAACCGTGATGCCATGCGCTCCGACACCGACGACTACCTGTTATCAGGCTTCGACTACACACAATCTAACGACAACCAAATCGTCCCCATCGTCAAATTCGACGGCGGACGGTTTATTAAAATTAATTAGTGATAGAGTGATTGAATCACTCTATCATTCAGTCAGCCAATACCATGACGAGCGAGCAACTGTTTGAGATAGCCAAGACACTGATCCCCGGTGGGGTAAATTCGCCGGTCCGGGCGTTTCGGTCGGTAGGGGGGAACCCACTGTTTATTAAGTCCGCCAAAGGGCCGTATCTATACGACGAAGATGGCCGCGAATACATCGAGCTGATCAACTCGTGGGGACCGATGATTTTGGGTCACGCGTTTGAACCCGTCGAGAAAGCCGTCGCCGACGCAATTCAACATTCGTTTTCGTTTGGCGCGCCAACTCGGAAAGAGGTCGAGATGGCTGAATTGATCGTGTCGATGGTGCCGTCGGTGGAGATGGTCCGGATGGTGAATTCAGGTACCGAAGCGACGATGGCCGCTATCCGCGTCGCGCGCGGCTTTACTGGTCGCGACAAGATTATCAAGTTCGAGGGCTGCTACCACGGACATGGCGACTCGTTCCTGATCGCGGCTGGGAGTGGGGCAATGACAATGGGTATTCCTGATTCGCCCGGCGTTACCAAAGCGACGGCTGCCGACACGCTGACGGCTCCGTACAATGATCTGGCCGCTGTCGAGGAACTGTTGCTGAACAATCATAATCAGGTGGCTGCCGTCATTCTAGAACCCGTAGTCGGTAATATGGGCTGCGTATTGCCCGAACCCGGTTTTCTGGAAGGCATTCGCTCGCTCTGCGATCAGCACGGTGTTGTCCTGATTTTCGATGAGGTGATGACCGGGTTTCGACTTGCCAAAGGTGGGGCACAGGAACGTTTTGGTATCACCCCTGACCTGACGACGATGGGCAAGATTATCGGTGGCGGTATGCCGGTAGGTGCTTACGGTGGCCGGGCTGATATTATGCGTATGGTGGCCCCGGCTGGTCCGGTGTATCAGGCCGGTACGCTGTCGGGTAACCCCATTGCCATGTCGGCTGGGTTGGCCATGTTGCACCACCTGAACGATCACCCGGAGGTGTATACGCGTCTGGATGCGATTGGTGACAAGCTAACGGCCGGCTTCCGGCAGTCGCTGGAAAAACTGGGGTTGACGTATACGATCAATCACATCAGTTCGATGTTTACCCTGTTTATGACGGAGCGGCCGGTAATCGACTTTGCTGGTGCGAAGTCGTGCGATACGGCCCTGTTTGGTCGATACTTCCACGCCATGCTGGAGCGGGGTGTGTATCTGGCGCCGTCGCAGTTCGAAAGTCTGTTTCTCTCCGTAGCCCTCACAGACGATCTTGTCGACCGAATCCTTCAGGCCAACGACGAAAGTTTGACGTTGATAGCACACGGATAACGCAGATGCGGCAGATTTTAACGGATTTTGTTGACAATAAACAATAAACGTTACAGTTTGTACACCCACAGATCTCGTCATCAAGTGTTTTTACAAGGTCCACAATACGCTCGGCTACGGCTTTCTGGAGAGGTGTATGAAAAGGCATTCATTGTCGAATTACAGCGGCACGGTATCGATTGCGTACGTCAGACACCTATCAATGTCTATTATGAAGGTACCTTAGTAGGCGAATAGTTTGCTGACATTCTTGTCAATGGAGAAATTATATTGGAGTTGAAAGCGGCTGAATGCATCATGCCGGAACACGAAACGCAACTGGTCAACTACTTAAAAGCGACTAGCATTGAGTTAGGTCACGTTTTCAATTTTGGTGCTCGTCCCCAGTTCGTTCGTAGAGTCTTCTCTAATAGTCGTAAAAAATTCAGTTAAATCCGCACGATCTGCGGCATCGGCGTGCCATCTATGCTTCGCTTTTCGGTCATAATTCCTGTCTTCAACCGCCCTGACGAGCTGCGGGAATTGCTCATAAGCCTGACGCAACAGACGTATACCAACTTTGAGGTGCTGGTCATTGACGATGGGTCGACGGAGCGGACTGAGGCCGTGGTTGAAGCGTTTGCAGATAGGATGGCGATACGCTACTTCGAAAAGCCGAACTCGGGGCAGGGCTTTACCCGCAACTATGGTTTTGAACGGGCTACCGGCAGTTACTTCGTCATTTTCGATTCGGACGCGCTGGTGCCTCCCCATTATTTCGACACCGTCAACCGACAGTTACAGGAGCATTGGCTCGATGCGTATGGCGGTCCCGACCGCGCACACCCCGACTTCACACCCGTTCAGAAAGCGATCAGCTATTCGATGACGTCGCCCTTCACGACGGGTGGAATTCGCGGGAGCAAAACAAATCTGGGCGGCACATACCACCCGCGTAGCTTCAACATGGGCCTGTCCCGGCAGGTTTGGGAGACGACGCGCGGCTACCGGCTCAGCCGGATGGGGGAGGATATCGAATTTGCCATTCGAATCATTGACAGCGGCTTCACGACCGGACTGATCCCGGATGCGTTTATTTATCACAAACGCCGAACCCGCTTTACACAGTTTTACAGGCAACTCCGCTTTTTCGGTCGCGCCCGCATCAACATTTCGCGTTACTATCCCCGCGAATTGAAACTGGTGCATACCTTTCCGGCGCTGTTTACGCTCTACGTATTTTCTGTCCCTTTGTGGCTGCTTATCAGTCCGTGGCTGTTTGGCCTGGCCATCGCGGGGCTGCTGATGTTTTCGCTGGCGATCCTGATTGATGCAAGCCGGAAAGAAAAAAGTCTGTATGTGGGCTGGCTAAGTGTGAAAGCTGCCTTTGTGCAACTGATCGGCTACGGGATTGGCTTTATGAGCGAGGGCTTGAAACGGCTACGCGAGCCAACTGGGTTCCGCGAAACAGGCGCGACCATCGATTACCCATCCTGACCAAGGCTGGTCTGTATTTTGCTACGTATATAGTCTATAGAGCTTGACAATGGTATACGCTTACCGTATATTACGTAATTGTTAAGTAGCCGAATTCGCCCGGGAAAAAGCGGATGCAGGCAATAAATTCTAACGTAAGTACATGGCAAAACTCAGGAAGCCCCCCGGTCAGCGAATGATTAACCGTATGAGCACGCGTGCCAAGTGGCAAGTGCTGACGCCGTTAAGCCTGCTGTCGTTCGTGGTAGGCCTGTGTGTATTCAGCGAAGCCGCCTTCCGGCGGATACAGGGTGCCCCTACTACACAGTGGGCGCTCTGGGGCGTTTATGGCTTAGTGCTGACTGTGGGTGGCCTGCTGCTCTTCGGACAGGCTCAGCGATTTCGGTCGCAGCTTGATTACCGGCGTTTTGTGCGTCGGGAACTAAAAAAGCGCGATCGGGGGCGGGGACGCGATACGCAGTCGAACCGTATTAAACAAAAATCCTCACCCGGTCGGAGTGAGGATTGAGAGATTCGCAATATGGCGTATGATTAGGCCTGCTGCTTCTTTTCTTCGAACGATGCTTTGATCGCGTCTACGTCGACGTTCCGGATGACCGGCTTGCGCAGCAGTTGTTTAATTGCGTTGGTTTTGTTGTTGGCGACGGCGCGGTTCTTACGGCCTTTCCGCTTCAGCTCTGTTATTGCCATGACGGTATTGTATGTTTTTAATGACGGTTCAATTTTTCGAACCGCAAAAATAGGGTTTTATCTCATAAAACGATAGTAATCGCGCCGTTTTTTCGTCCCATAGTGTAGGATAACGGCGAGTAGAAACCGCAAAAACCTGTTTATTCTGTACGCCTGTCCCTTATTTTTGCGCTATGCAAAAACCGACCTTACCCAAAGGCACTCGTGACTTCGGGCCGGAGCAAATGCGCAAACGGCTCTTTATCTTCGATACGATCCGGCAAACGTTTCAGCGCTTTGGCTTTCAACCTCTCGAAACGCCATCTATGGAAAACCTGTCGACGCTGATGGGCAAGTACGGCGATGAAGGTGATCAGCTCCTGTTTAAAATTCTCAACTCTGGCGATTTCGCTGGTAGTCTGACCGATGCCGACCTGCAGGCTGGCAGCAAAAAGCTGACGCCGAAGCTTAGCGAAAAGGGCTTGCGGTACGACCTGACGGTTCCCTTTGCCCGCTATGTGGTGATGAATCGGAATAACCTGCCGATGCCATTCAAACGGTATCAGATGCAACCGGTGTGGCGTGCCGATCGGCCGCAACGGGGTCGCTATCGTGAGTTTTATCAGTGCGATGCCGATGTCGTTGGGACCGATTCGCTGCTGTGCGAAGCCGAGATTATCCTGATGATTCATGAGGTGATGCGTAATCTGGGTATGCAGAACTTCACGCTCAAGATCAACAACCGCAAAATTCTGGCGGGTATTGCCGAAGCTATCGGTATGCCGGGGCAGGAGGGACCCCTGTCGGTTGCTATCGACAAGCTGGATAAGATCGGTAAAGAGAAAGTACTCGACGAATTACGCGAACGTGGTTTTTCAGAGGAAGCTATTGAGAAAATAGAACCGCTATTTGGTTTTGACAACGCGTCGACAACCAATACGCTGAATAGGCTGGCTAGGTGGCTGAGCGCATCGATTACCGCGCAGCAAGGTGTGGCCGAATTGCAGGAGACGCTGCAACTGGCGACGATGGCCGGTCTGGAAAATGCACAGCTCGAGATAGATCCGACGCTAGCCCGTGGTCTGTCGTATTATACAGGTGCCATCTTCGAAGTAAAAGCGGGTGGCGTTCAGATTGGTAGCATCAGCGGGGGCGGTCGCTACGACAACCTGACGGGTGCTTTTGGTATGCCGGGCCTGTCGGGTGTGGGTATCTCCTTTGGCGTCGACCGGATTTACGACGTCATGGAGGAGCTTGGCCTTTTTCCCGCCGGAACCGGGCAGGGCACGCAGGTACTGATTGTGCCGTTCGATGCCGAAGCGCGTGTCGTAGCGTTGCCTTTGGTGACGCAATTGCGGGCTGCGGCTGTTCCGGCTGAAGTGTACCCCGATCTGGCGAAGGTGAAAAAGATGCTCGACTATGCGAATGCCAAACAGATTCCCTACGTCGTGCTAATCGGATCGGAAGAAGTACAAACTGGTCAGTTGACGATAAAAAACATGGTCACGGGTGAGCAACAAAAGATAACCCAGGCCGATGTCGCGTCGTTTGTAAAACAGAATTAATACCGGTTCTATTCATAGTTAATCGGTTGAAAAAACAGACCTAAAAGGTTTTTTTTAAAACCTTTTAGGTCTTGACACGCTTCATTTACGGCATTCGAGCGCGGCTGCCTCTTCGAAGCGGTCAGCGGCTTCGACATGCCTGAACATCGGGTCATCGGAATCATTAAACTGGCAGGCCCGGATCTGCACAAACCCGGCTTTCCGTAATTCTTCGGCCAGCGATTTCGTATCCCACATCCACAAATGGTGCGAATTGCCGAACAAAGCGTTAAGACGACTTCGAACGGTTGTCGGCCGCGCTTTGATGCCCAGTAAGGTCGTATCGATAAAGGCAATGCTCGACGCATGGTTACCTTTGTCGAGCTCCGCAATGTAGGCTCTGGCGGCTGATTCCAAATCGGGAACGACACACCGAAAGATGCCGCCGGGCTTCAGGATGCGGTACGAGTTTTTAAGCGCCTGTCGAAAATCATCGAGCGATAAGTGTTCCAGCGTGTGTGAGCAGTACAAGCCGTCACATGAGTTGTCGGCGACGGGTAGTCCCTTGATTATGTCGCCGTATAAAACGTTATCGGGGAAAACGGCATTCAGTCGCTTTTTCAGCAACGAGCCGGCTATGGGTAGTTTCTGAATACGAAGCGTAGGCGAAACGTCAAAATTGATCCATTCGCTGGGCGCCGAGAGCCCGCACCCATATTGCACATACACCTTGTCCATTTTGCACGTGATAGTAGTAGATACCTGGTTATCGTTTGAGCTAATAAAAGGTCATTAGCAAGTAAAAAAAGGTTGTGAGTTAAGTAAGGACTTCTAGCTATAGCGACATGGTAACTATCACTGTTCCTGGCGATCTTGCGTAAAATTGGCTGATAATTTGGACTGAAATCTGCGCCGAATTTCACAACAGCAAATGCCTAGCGAAGGCGTTTGTTAACCACGGCAACCAACGCCAGTTTGGACGATTTACCGGCCGCTTTCAAACGTTGGTAAAACTCCCGACAAGGCTTGTTATGTTGGATCGCCGACCAAGAGGCCACATACAGCACAGCTCGAAATTGGGGATCCCCCGTCTTACAAATCCCCCTTGTTTGATTCGATTCACCGGACTGGTAAATGCCGGGCACTACGCCGATGTACTTAGCCAGTGCTTTAGCCGAATGGAACTGGCGGAAGCCCCCAGTCACGTCGATCAGAGCCGTCGCTATAGTAGTGGAGATGCCGACAATCGATCCGGGCCGCCAGTGCGATTAATCGGCGTAACTGGTCAGGAAAATGTTATTTGGTTAACACCTGTATTTCATCCGTCAGGACACTTATAGTAGTCTGAAAATGAGTTAGTATCTGCTGCAGGCTAACCTGAACTTGATCACCTTTAATAGGTAACGGGGTAAATGAATAGTGTAGCTGGTAGTGCACTCGTCAGACAACGAATACCGTCCGGAGAGTTAGCAAAGCTACTCGCTTTCCAAGTGTCCGAGGCTGTAGGAAAAGCAACTGCTAGGGTGTCTTTTGATACGTCGATTTCAACATAAGTTTTCATGCTACAAAGGGGAAGCAAACAGCGGATGTCGCGCGGGTGAAATAACAATGAAGCGTCAATTTTGCTAGCTTAACATACTAAACGCGGGTTTGGCCATTTGAACTGTTCAGGCTTCCAAAATTGCCAGTGTGGGTCAAGACATAAGATAAAGGCTTGGCCCATGTTAAGAACAGACTTAGTCACACTGGGTGCTCTTCTTGGTAATCAAATTAATCCAGAAAGGTATAAAATCAGACTGCGATTTAAACGTAGTATGTTAAGAAACTATTTCGAGAAATAGCCTCAAATTGACCAAGTTCGCTAAACCCCATCGTTGATTTCAGGGTTGCTACCATTAGATACAACCCCGACAATGAAATCCCCAAAAGTAATCCTTGGCCAATCCCCTGAACCATCAACATCTCCGTCAGTCAAGCCGGCTCGACCCAAAAGGCCTCGCATTAAAAAGCCCAGCACGAACGTTCCGCAATTGCCGTCTGAAAACAACCGGATAAAGCTCGGCTAAGAGACACCATTTATTTCATTTGCCTAGTTGGTCTGGTAATGATTAGCACCAGATGCCTCTGGCGTTGAGCCATCCGCTTTTATCTCACTGTTCACTCGTTTATTGGGTTTGATGAACACTTCGTAAACGATTCGTTTTCCATTCCCACTAATCTGTATGCTGCTCAATAAGCCCATTCCGCTCTTATTCTTCATTCGTAATATTCGCCGTGAGGCCCTGCTGATCTTTCTGTTTGCCAACGGAGTCGTCTTACTCAAACACGTTTTTGGCCTGCGCTATCTGACTATTCCCATTGCCATTCCAACCCTGCTAGCCACCTGCATCTCGCTGCTGCTGGCCTTTCGCACCAGTCAGGCTTACGACCGCTGGTGGGAAGCCCGCATTGTGTGGGGGGCTATTGTCAACGACAGCCGCAGTTTCATCCGCCAACTCCAAATGCTGTTGCCCAGCCACGCCAACCGACAGGCCGTGCTCCATGCGTTTGTAGAGCGCCAGTGCGCCTGGTGCTTTGTGTTGGGCGATAGTCTACGGGAGTTAGATGTGAGCGAACGGCTACGGGCCTTTTTGCCCGCCACCACCGCTGACCATATTCTGAACTCGGACAACCGACCCAATGCCTTGCTGCTGGACCACGCCCTGGCCATCAGCCAACTCTACCAGCAAGGCCAATTTACCGACTACCAGATGATGCAGCTGAGCGGGGTGCTGAGCAGCCTGACCGACTCAATGGGCCGTTGCGAGCGCATCAAAAAGACGGTCTTTCCTCGCACCTACACTTTCAACATGCAGGTGTTTATCTACCTGTTCGCTGCCATCCTGCCTTTTTGTTTTGATGACGAGATTTACTTTCTAGATGTGCCCTTGGTAACGCTAATTGCCTCGGCCTTTTTGTTGATTGAAAAAAGCGCCATTCAGTTGCAGGACCCCTTCGAAAATAAGCCCACTGATACGCCGGTGACCAGTATTGCCCGGAGTATTGAAGTGACGTTGAAAACGATGACTAACCACCCGGCCATACCCACCTCCTTGCCTGTTGCGTCTTACTACACATTATAATGCTGCGAGCGGGTGATACGCTTGTGGGTCTGATTGCGTTTTCAATTACTTACTGCTTGAGAGAGTGTAGGGGGCAACTTAGCGCAATAGCGCTTAGGCAACTATTTTTGGTTTAAAACGATAGCATTCACTTTTTCGGAGTGACCGTATGCCACTGAATTTAGTGTTGACTAAATTCAGTGGCCTTTCATCTATCTAAAGCAACGTAATTATTGACCGTTCCCTACGTGACTGTTTGACAACCAGGAGCGTTTCCCGATTGCGGCACTAAATCTATTGCTTACCCGCTGGGTGTATGTATGACTCACCCAACGAACCCACGGTATGAAACCGCTTGACAACCTGTTTGATGGGTTGATTAATCGCTGGTTAGTAGCTTGTAGCATCGCCCTGTTGCGCATCGGCATGGGCCTTGTCTTCCTAGGCTCTGGCGTGCTAAAGTTTTTCCCGGTATCAGCCCTATTGAGGAGCTGGCCACGCGTACCACCTACGTGCTGACCCTGGGAGTATTATCGAGCAATGCCGCTATGGATTTTGTGGCGGGGCTAGAATATCTCATCGGTCTTTGTTTTCTGACAGGTAGGTTCCTACGAATCGGCGTTTGGTTGATGGGGGCTCAGATGATGGGGGTAATGTCTCCGCGGCTGATCTATCCCCAGGAGCTATTCATCAACCCCTATTTCGCCCCCACTTTAGCCGACCAATATATCACGAAGGATATCATCCTGATAGCCACTGGCATGGTCATTGCTGCCACTTGGACAGGGGCTCGTATCGTGGCTCAACCCCAGAGCCTGCACAGTACATTATCTCGACGCCTACCAAAAATCAAGCGAATTTCTCAGCCTGAACCGGCACTAGTCGTCGAGAAAAGTATCGCCTAGTAGTTACACCACGTCAAAAACATTACCCTAGCCCACCAGCGCCTAACCTTTCCCTGAATCAGTTGGTTTGCCAATCATTTTTCGCCTGCATCACCGTCATTTAGTCTCCTCCGTGACGATTCTTCCACCAAACCAGTTGCAACCGAGCCCAAAGGGTTACAGCCAACAAGCCGCTTCGTTGGCCAGTTTATATACGGCGTATTCGCCCGCCCTGTTGAGGGCCCTAGTGCGACTAGTCGGCGACCGGGAGTGGGCGGAAGATCTGATGCACGATACGTTTCTGAAAATTGCGGCTCACCTGGATGACTATAATCCTGATCAGAGTGAATTGTATACTTGGCTGGTGACGATTGCCCGTCGGGTGGCGCTGGATGAACTGAGAAAACGTAAAGTCCGATTGGACGCGGCAAGTTATATCCGGGAGCAGAGCAGCGGTCACATCTATTTAGCTGTTAATCTGCACTTGCCCATCGAGCAGTTGTACGAGATTTTACCCGCCAAGCAGCGCCAGATTCTGGCCTTGATCTATACCCAGGGCTTAACGCTGAGAGAAGTCGCTCAGACCCTTGACTTACCTCTAGGTACGGTGAAAACGCGGTATCGGTTGGGTCTCCAAAAACTACAACAGGCGTTTCGCCAGGATATTTACCAATATAGGATGGCTTGCTAACATCATAGAAGAGACTGTTTTTTGACGCGTAAAAGGGATAAGGGTCGGCGGGTTTGCTGATCCTTCTTTTTTGGGTATCCATGAATGATTAACCTGTTAGCAGTTAGGCGAATGAATTTGGTCGTTAAAGGCTTTGCCGCGGTCTGCGCCTAACGTCTCCATCTGCCGCTTCTTCGGTAATAGCTTGTCGTCATCCATCTACCGCTAGCTTGCCTTGCCCTGTACTACTTGCCGCTACTTGGTCAATCTAGTAATAAGCTGATTGCTCCGTTCTGCGCGAAATGCCGCAGATTAGTTAAAGAACAATCGTCTCATTAAAACGCTCGGATGCGAGACAGCTAATGGCTCATGTTTGTAGACCCGGGGTGAACGCTACGTTTAGCAAGGGGCGGCTGGTGAAGCAATTCGTTATCGCACGGCTAACCTTCAGGTGACGATGAGCGAGCAAAAAGTTGATTACGAATTATCGCAGATGCCGTCGAATGTATTGTAGCCGGCAGTAGTAATTAAACGGATTGGTAACCCGCCAACAGCCTACTGCGAATCGCGTGCATTTTATTTAGTTGAGACTCGTAGCAAGCCAGGATTGCGCCAATACTAGACTGAAATCGGGTATCGTGCGTGTGTGAACTATCGGACGCTTGTTGACGCATGCGCTGAATTCTATTGATGAGTAGCTCAAGGTCAACAATCCGCTTCTCATAACCATGTAGTTGCTGGCGGTACCAGATTCCCCCTTCGAGTTTTTGTGCCGAGCTCGTTCGAAGAGGTTGCGCTAAAACAGCGTTCCACTCTTGCTCGAGCCCCTGCAACGTAGCCGCAAAAGAAACGCCATCAAAAGCGTCCACCGGCAGAGATAGTCGCCGGTTTTCTTCGTCAATTAAATCAATATGCAGTAACTGATCACCTTGCGATCGAATGCGATTGAGCACGTCAAAACAAACCTCTAACCCGGGAAGAATACACGAAAAGTGGCGGGTCTGGTTCTGGCAATCACTGGTGACTAGGTATAGCTGCATACTAAGTGAATAAGTAACCCAAAGCTACGGGGTGTCGACTAAATCGACCAGGACTTGCTCTGGTAAACGTTTGTTAGTGGTTCTAGCCGTAGTTCAGAGAGAGCTGGGTTTTGGTGGATACGCCCGTTTGGCTACACCCTCAAGCTCGGCGCTAATAAATTGTTGGTGGCGCAAATTGACTTTTAAGTACAGATTTCCTCGTCTGGAATCAGCTGTGTTTATGCACTATTGCTCTTTGACCATACCGGTAGTGAATAAACGCAGCCAGCACAAAACCCTACCATGCCTGCCGGCCTAGCTCCACTTCGGTCAATAAGCGGTTACGCCACCAGACAAGCGATTTTTAGTTAGCCAATGGCCCGGTGAGCATTCGCTGCCACTCACCGGTCGTAACAAAGTGCACGGAGAGCGTTTGTACGACAATAAATCACCGCCGGCAGGGCAGCTAACGGGGCTAATTTGCCAAGTCAGTCATACATTTGCCCGTTGACCGACACCTCAACTTGGTACACGCTGGCTACACGAGCCGGTTAACCAAAGCAGCGAATAAACCTACCCAAAGCCTGTGAGCGAATTGCCCCTCCCCCCCCTGTCCGCTGCATCCTCAACGCCAGAGCCGTCGTTAGTAGTCGGCCTGGGGGCCTCGGCCGGGGGCGTCGAAGCCCTGATGGCTTTCTTTGAGCAGGTGCCCTCCCAGTCGGGTCTGGCTTATATCGTGATTCTGCACCTGTCGCCAGAGTTTGATAGTCAACTAGCCCAGGTTTTACAAACCATCACCCCGTTGCCCATCCGACAGGTGACCGAGCCGGTCAGAGTAGCCCCCGACCAGATTTACGTCATTTCCCCAAGGGGCCATTTGGCCATGGAAGACGGCCACCTGGCCATCTTGCCTACCACCAGTCAGGAAGAGCGCCGGGCACCCGTCGATATTTTCTTTCGCACCCTGGCGGAATCGCATGGGCCACGGGCAGTAGCCGTTATCTTATCGGGTACGGGAGCCGACGGGTCGATGGGGCTCAAGCGCATCAAGGAGCGGGGCGGGGCGGTCTTTGTGCAAAGCCCCCACCAGGCTGCGTTCAACGAAATGCCCCGCCAAGCCATTGCTACGGATCTGATCGACGAAGTCTTAGCGGTGGACCAGATTCCCGCCAAGCTGTTGGCTTACCAGCGGGGGCTGGGCAAAGTGGCCATTCCGCTGGAGGCCGACGAGCGGCCCCAGGAGCAGCAACAGGCCCTGCGCGAAGTGTTTACCCAGCTACGGCTGCGCACGGGCCATGATTTTTCCAACTATAAACGACCTACTCTGCTCCGGCGCATCGAACGGCGCATTACCGTCCATGAGCTGGCTGATCTGCCCGCCTATGCCGACTATCTGGCCGGCCACCCCGCCGAGGCCGACGCCCTGCTAAAGGATTTGCTGATTTCGGTCACCAACTTTTTTCGGGACACGGCCGTTTTTAAAAGCCTGGAAGTGACCATCCTGCCGGCCATCCTGGCCCAAAAGAAAGCCGAGGATAGCCTGCGGATTTGGGTACCCGGCTGTGCGACGGGTGAGGAAGCCTACTCGCTGGCGATGCTGGCGGCTGAACGGACCCAGGGTATGCTGGATGCGCCCAAAGTTCAGATCTTTGCCACCGATATTGATGAGCAGGCCATCAGTCAGGCCCGTGAGGGACTCTACACGCTTAACGACGCGGCCGACGTATCACCCCAGCGGCTGCACCGGTTTTTTAGTCAGGAAGGCGACCGCTACCGAATCAGCCGGGAAATCCGGGAGATGGTGCTGTTTGCCCGTCATAACGTGCTCAAGGATCCGCCCTTCTCCCGCATGGATCTGGTCAGCTGCCGCAATCTGCTGATTTACTTCAATTACACGGCTCAGGAACGAGCCCTGGAGACGTTTCATTTTGCCCTTAATCCGGGTAGTTACCTGCTGCTGGGCATGTCGGAAACCACCGACAGTACCAAAGATCTGTACGCCAGTGCGAGCCGGGAGCATCATCTCTACCAGAGCCGACTGGTGATCGGCCGGCGCTACCCGGTTGCCGAAGCCGTGGCCCCCGCTTTGTCAACCCCCAAACCGGCTCTGCCTGCGCCAGCCGAGGTCGACAACCGGTCGCTTGTCCGGCTTAACAGCAGCGATGTCCACCAGCGGTTGCGCCAACTAACGGCGCCCCCGTCTATCCTGGTCAATCAGGATTACGAGATTCTTCATTTTACCGATCGAGCCGAGCGTTATCTCCATTTTTCAGGCAATGAAATTTCGCGTAATCTTTTGAAGCTGATCCGGCCTGAACTGCGGCTGGAACTGCGCACGGCCTTCTACCAGGCCTTTCAGCAGCAAACCAATGTCGAAGTGTCGGGGCTGACGCTGGCGCTGGGCGAGCAGGCCGAACTGCTCACCTTGCAGGTGCGGCCAGTGCTGGAGGCCACCGATCCGGCCCGGGGGTATTTTCTGGTGCTTTTCGAGAATACGGGCGAAATCCCGGGTCAGTTGCCAGGTGGAGTGGGGGCGGCCGAACCCGTGGCCCGCCAGCTGGAAGAGGAACTGATTCGGGTGAAAGCTCAGCTACAAACGACGACTCACCAGCACGAGTTGCAGGCGGAAGCGCTTAAAGCCTCCAACGAAGAACTGCAGGCCATGAATGAGGAACTGCGCTCGGCGGCCGAAGAGCTCGAGACCAGCAAAGAAGAGTTGCAGTCGATCAACGAAGAGTTGACGACGGTTAACCAGGAGCTCAAAGTTAAAATCGATGAAGTATCCTTATCAAGCGATAACCTGCGCAACCTGATCAACTCGACCAGCATTGCCACCCTGTTTTTGGATCGCAGCTTGCGGGTGAACCTGTTTACGCCCATCACCCAAACCATCTTTAATTTGATTCCCAGTGATTATGGTCGCCCCCTGACCGATATCACTCACCGGCTCACCTACGACCACCTGGTGGAGGATGCTCAACGGGTGCTGACCAGTCTGCAGGTTCAGGAACGCGAGGTAGCCACTACCGAGGGGCGGGTGTTTATCCTACGTATATTACCCTATCGAACGGCTACTGATCGCATCAACGGCATTGTACTGACCTTCGTCGACATTACTCAGCGTCAGCTTGCCGAAGCAGCCCTGAAGGAGTCGGATCGGCGCAAGGATGAATTCCTGGCTCTGTTAGCCCACGAGTTGCGCAATCCTATGGCTACCCTGTCGAATGCGCTGCTGGTGCTGGAAACGACCGGGGGCAGTGATGTCCAGCTGCCGCTGGAGCAGATAGTACCGATGATGAGCCGGGAGGTAGGGTATCTGGGCCGGCTGGTGGATGACCTGCTGGACATCAGTCGCATCAACCTGGGTAAGTTAGAGTTGCATCAGCAGGAACTGGCCTTAGTCCCCCTGGTGATAGGGGTGCAGCAGGCGGCTAAGCCGCTGATCGAGGTGGCTCGCCAGCAAGTGCGGGTGAGTACAGTCGCCGAATCACTGGTGGTGTACGGGGATGACGTGCGGCTGGTACAAGCCCTGCGCAATCTACTGGGTAACGCCAGCAAATTTACCCCGCCAGGGGGCATTATTACACTCGATCTGGCACGGGTGGGTGGGGAGGCCCGCCTGCGAGTGGTTGATACGGGCCGGGGCTTGGCCGCGACGGATTTGAGCCGGATCTTTACGCTGTTTACTCAGGTGGATACTACCCACACCCAACCCCAGAGCGGGCTAGGGTTGGGCCTCACGCTGGTGCGAGCCATTGTCAGCGCGCACGGGGGACGGGTGGAGGCCTATAGTGGGGGGCTGGGTCAAGGCAGTACGTTTACCATCTACCTGCCGTTGGTTGGCCAGACGAGTGAAGCCGACACCACTAACTAATGCTAAACAACATGAACACAGATTCGCTTGAGCGACTCGTTTTGGTTGTGGATGATAATCGGGATGCCGCCCGGTTGCTGGGGCGGCTGCTGGAGTTGAATGGTTATACCGTTCATCTTTGCCACGACGGGCCATCGGGTCTGGCAGCCGCGCAACGACTGCGACCTTCAGCAATCATACTGGACCTGGCGATGCCGGAAATGGATGGCTACGCCGTTTGCCGGTCGCTTCGGGCCTGGGGGTGGGGTGAGCAGCCACTCGTTGTTGCTCAATCGGGTTACAGCAGTGGGGCTGATTTGCAGCGAAGTAAGGAAGCCGGTTTTGATGCCCACCTGAGCAAACCGGTGGATTTTGCCGCGCTGCTAAGCCTGCTGGCGGAGCAAATAACGAAATAGACCAGAATTGCGTCAGCCGGCGTGCGCTTGTCTAGCCCAGCTACTGCAGGGTTACTTGTCGCACAAGCCAGGTTCGCCTGATTGGTTAGGCTCACGAAGGCGCAACGGTGAGTCGGCGATTAAGCTATAAATCAGCGGTCAAAAACGGATTTGCTGAATCAGCGTTAAAACTAAAGGTTTCTACTTTAGCTATTATGATGACTGCGTATCTAAGACCATTCCTTATATGGGTAGTGACGAAAAATTCTACATCACCGCGATTGGCGTATCGGCGGGAGGACTAGCCCCCCTGCATCAGTTCTTTGCCCATATACCAGCCGACTCCGGGATTTCCTTTATCGTTATTCCCCATCTGAACCGAGATTATGTCAGTATGGCGGATAAACTCTTGGCTCAACATACCTCAATGCCTGTAGGCTGGGCTATTGAAGGTCAACTGGTAGAGCCCAACCACGTTTATCTGATACCAGTCAACAAGATGATGACTATCGAAACGGGGCATCTTTATTTGCAGGATCGGCCAGTCGAGGACAAGAGTAACTGGGCGGTCGATATTTTCTTTAAATCCTTAGCCAGCGCGCACCAGGCGTACGCCATTGGTATTCTGCTGTCGGGGGCTGGCTCGGATGGGACCTTGGGGGCCATTGCCATTCATAATCAACAGGGCATGGTGATGGTTCAGGATCCACAGACGGCGGAGTTCACGGGTATGCCTGAGTCAGCTATTCTGCGCGATCACCCCTCGCAAATCCTATCGCCCAAACGCTTGGCGCAAGCGTTACTAAGATTCGTATCGTTGACCTAGTAGCCACTCGTTTGAGGTGGACGCGCATGTAACAAATACATTGCAGAAATGTCGTTTACGACCAGTAGCCCTCCAGCTACCGGCAGTTGAAGTGGTTATTGATGGATGCGGCAAGAACTGTTTTTATAAAAGGGTAGAATTTAGTCAACGCTGTAGCAGCAACGTGACACAGCTAGCTACTAGTGCATTGTTTTTCATAGGACTACTCATTTCGTTCAAGAAGCAACTAATGTAGTAGAGTTGCCGATCATCTCAGGAAATGCTCAATAATAGGAATCAAGTTTTCTACAGCAGGCGTGTTCTAATACCAGATTGGAAGCCAACTGCCGTTTGGTTTCGGCTGCTACAGCGGCTGAGCCGACTTGACCTAGGAAACGAATAAGTGCACAAACCGTACTGCCAGCAATAATAATTGACCCGGCTACATCAACCAGGCTTTCCAGCCAGCCCAACCAGCTCCTCTCGTTAGCCATCCGTGATCAAGTGTTGGCGGTGGTTGACCTAGCGGTGGCTTTCTGAGCCGGGTTGCCTTTTTCGGCGTTGCGTAGTTGCCGTTCCAGGAAGTAGTTAAGAGCCGTACGTAGCACAGCAATAGCGGCTAGGAGCCCAATATCATTCCAGGTGGGGGCAACGGCCGTTTTGAGAATATCGGCCCCAAGCTCTAATTCCAGGGCTA
>JAKONH010000214.1 GCA_022702045.1 Spirosomataceae bacterium | reverse complement strand
AAGCCAGACGAGTTGATCCTTTATGGATGGCAGCAGAGCCGCCTGCGCATCGCTGAACGCTGGTGCGTTTACTGTACTTACTTCCAGTTGATTGTCTCCCGCTGCCAGCGGTAGCACCAAGAGTCCCATCTTTGTCAGGGCCGCAACCGCCTGCGGATTGGCAGGCGGAACGACGTTCGTCGACCCTGGTGAGGAAGTAGACGAACCCGTTGTCATCTGCCTTTGATCGACAGGTGTACTACCCGTTAAGGCGGCTAAGACAGGCCGAACCTTGCCGGACTTGGGCAGGTCGGCTACGCGTTTGTCGAACGAGGCCCCCTGATCGATCCACCACGTCAGCAGCGCCATCTGACTATCGGTGAGCTGCGGTTTGCCTTTGGGTGGCATGTGATCATCATCGCTCTCGGGAAGCAGACATCGGCTAACCAGGGCGCTTTTCAAGCTACTGCCAGCAATCAATACAGGGCCGTCTTCACCCCCTTTTTTGAGTTGCTCGGAGGTATCCAATCGTAGCCCGCCTTTGGCTTTTTCGGCATTGTGACACTGCGTACATCGGCTTTGCAGAATCGGGTCAATGATCTGGGCGTACACCAGTGCCTGATTGACATCGGTAATGGGCTTCGTAACAGCTTTAGGCCGGTTGGGTGCGCCAGCCAGCGTGCGAATCGGTTGCGGAGCGTACTGCGTCAGATAATCGGAGCCGTGGGTGAGCGATCCGCCGTGGTGGCCAGCTGCACCTAGCAGTACAAGCGCGATCGTTAGAAGCGGCAGGTATAAGCGGGCCAATCGTTTTCTAGCCCAGTCAGCTTGTACCGCCCAGGCCAACCAGGAGAAAACCGCTACGCCAATACCCTGGCACTGATGTTCCGTCAATAGGTCGGCGTCATACCCACCCCCCTGCGACAGGAGGTAGCCAGCCATGCAGGACACCGTAGCCCCTAATGCCGACCAGAGCAGCAACCAGCCAATTGTTGTATGCTCAATAGATAGGCTACCCCACCGTCGACCCGCTTCCAGCAGACCGGCTGCCAGCAGAAAACCAATAGGCAGGTGAACCAGCAACGGGTGGAATCGACCGATAAACAAAGCCCAGTCTACCGACGAAGCCGGTGTCGTCTGGAGCAATAGCCACAACGTCATAAGCAGTTAGAAACAACAAACCCGCACCGTCGATGGGGCGGGTTTGTTACCGACAAAAGGGCATTCAGCCACTTGTCTACTGCCTGACTAACAGGTTTATACCGACTACAGACGAGCTGTCAGCAGGGCGGCTACCTGTTCCAGACCGCGCACGTCGATTTGATCGAAGTCGTTCAACTGATCGCTGTCGACGTCGAGTACCATAACGACTGCGCCGGATGTGTCGAAGATGGGGACGACAACTTCTGATTTTGACGCCGAACTACAGGCGATATGCCCAGGAAACTGCTCGACATCCGGCACCAGTATTGTTTCCCGACGTAAATAAGCCGCTCCGCAGACACCCTTGTTGAATGCAATGCGGGTGCAGGCAATTGGCCCCTGAAACGGACCGAGTACCAGTTGGTTTTCTTTTGCTAAATAAAAACCAACCCAGAAGAAGCCAAATGCTTCCCGCAGGGCAGCGGCCGTATTGGCCAGATTCGCCGTCAGGTCGGTTTCGCCGGTCAGGAGCGCATCGAGTTGCGGCAATAAACTGGCGTAGGTTGCCTGCCGGTCGTAGGCACGGTTGCCCGTGGCAGCGGGAAGAATAAGGGTTTCAGCCATGGCTAACGTCGGGCAAAAAATTGAATGAGAATAACGCTAACTGTTGTCAGTAACGTGCTGGCACCGATGCGCATAAGCGTCGGTACGATGAGTGAAATACTACTGGCTTCGATTAGAAACAGAGCTGTATGGTGAATGAGTACCATAATCAGTACATACCGAAAGAAGGCCCCAAAACCCAGTTCGCTCATGGAAAACGCAATCCGCGACTCAACACCCGGCACGTCGATTTGCCGTTTAACAACCAATGGGCGCACGTAGGCCATTAGTACAGTCGCGGCTGCATGCATGCCCAGTGTATTGTAAAAGGTATCGACAATCAGGCCGGTGACGAAAGCAATCACCAATAGCCATGTCATGCTGATCTCGTTGGGAAGTACCAGAATACAGCCGACGTAGATGAAGCAGAATGCGTAGTCAAATAGTACTACGCTGTGCGCCACCAGAATCTGCAACACCAGGTAAAGCAGATACAGCAGAAGGGAAGAAACAATTTCGCGCAGCGTCATGGGAAGTATCAACGGGCTATTTGGGAGCCGGCCACTTATTTATCGGTTTCGTTTTGTTTCTCGAGTTGCGTCTGTTCGTCGCGGAGCTGATTCTGAATCACATACACAAAGCCTAACGTCGTAAAATTGGTAGCCAGGCTAATCGTGATGTCATGGAACGTCTGGTCGGGTTGCACACCTACTTTGCTCACCCGCCCGATTAGAATGCCCGGCGGAAACGTCGAGTTGTGCTCCGATGTAACAACGGAATCACCGACGCTTACGGGTTTGTAGCGGGAGATATCGGTTAGCTTGATGGAATGCGGGTCGTTCCCGTCCCAGCGCGCCGGCCCGATGTCATTTGCCTTGACCAGTTGAGACGATACGAAGAAATCGGTGTGTAAAATCGACGTAATAACCGAGAAATGTTGGTTACAGGTACGCACCTTGCCGACTACACCGGTTGGCGAGATAACGGCCATGCCGGGCTGAATACCATCGTCGGTACCTTTATCGATCGTGATGTAGTTATTGGCCAACTGGGTCGTGTTGTCGATCACCTTCGCCACTGTATACTTAAAGCGGTTGGCAAAAACCGAATCAGCCTGATAAGCTGCTGGGGCAGGGGGGTGGCTTTGTTGCAACGAGGTGACCCGGGCGTGTAGCTGCTGGTTTTCCTTTGCCAGCTCAGCATTAACCTGCCGCAACCGCGCGAAATCATTCACAGCGTTCGACCAGGTCAATAGTCGGGCTGTGTAGCGGTTGGCCGTGTTGAAATACGTCGCACTCCAATAGTTGCTGGTATTGATGATGAAGTAAAAGCAGATTACTTCCAGCAGCAGGAACAGGATGAAGTTACGGCTTCGAACAAAAAAATCGACGAGTTCTCTCATGCCGAGTACGCATGACCTGCCGGCAGGCAGCGTTATAAAAAATCAGATTACAGGACGAGCCGGTCAGATTGCCCCGGTCATCCTGTAATCCTGTAAAAAATGCGTGGTAAATCGGTTAGCTAATCAGCACCGACTTGTACATATCCAGATTCTTGATCACTTCGCCGGTTCCCTTTACAACGGCCTTGAGCGGATCGTCGGCAACGTGAATCGGCAGCTTGGTTTTGGCTCCCAGTCGCTTGTCGAGGCCGTGCAGCAGCGCACCACCGCCGGTCAGATGAATGCCGTTAGTATAGATGTCGGCCGACAGCTCCGGTGGCGAAATCTCCAGAGCTTTCATCGTCGCTTCTTCGATTTTGGAAATCGACTTGTCGAGCGAATAAGCAATTTCGCTGTAGGTTACTTTGATTTCCTTTGGAATACCCGTCATCAAGTCGCGCCCCCGGATTTCGTAATCCGACGGTGGGTTGTCGAGTTCGGGCAGGGCCGAGCCGACTTCCATCTTGATCTGCTCCGCCGACCGCTCACCAATCAGCAGGTTATGCTCCCGACGCATGTAATCGACAATGTCGCGGGTGAACACGTCGCCCGCAATCCGAACCGACTGCTCGCAGACAATACCCGACAGAGCAATGACGGCAATTTCTGTTGTACCACCACCGATATCAACGATCATCGTGCCGTTAGGCTGGGTAATGTCGATACCAATACCGATGGCAGCTGCGATCGGCTCGTGGACCATGTAGACCTCTTTGGCACCCGCGTGTTCGCAGGAATCTTTAACGGCCCGTTTTTCCACTTCCGTAATGCCCGACGGGATACAGACAACCATGCGGTGCGAGGGCGAAAAGAGCTTGTTGCCCGCATCGATCATCTTAATCATCCCACGAATCATCAGCTCGGCGGCTGTAAAGTCAGCGATTACACCGTCCTTCAGGGGGCGAATCGTCTTAATGTTCTCATTGGTTTTTTCGTGCATCTGCATGGCCTTATGGCCGATGGCAAGCACTTTTCCACTGACTTTGTCCATGGCAATGATGGACGGTTCGTCGACGACGATGCGATCTTTATGGAT
>JAKONH010000184.1 GCA_022702045.1 Spirosomataceae bacterium | reverse complement strand
TGTGTCGTTGGCGTTATCAGGAACCGATACGTCCCGTTTGTACTGCTAACGGCATCGATAACCGCTACTTTACCGGCAAATGTACCAACGGCAACACTTGGCCAGCCTGAAAACTGAATGGCTGGCCAACCGTCAAATTGAAGGCGTACGATCCGTCCATGCTGAATCAGCGGCACGTCCATTGCCCGGACGTACAATTCAACCGCCAGCTGGGGCCGGTCGGGCTGCAGGGTTGCGATAGATTCGCCTTCCTTGATGGTTTCACCGATACCCGCCTTGGCGGGCTGTACGACATAGCCATTCTGCGGAGCCCGCACGATATACCGGTCCCGCCGGATGTCGACGTTCGTAATCTTGTTCCGAAGCTGAGCGATTTCACCTTCCGTCTGCGTGCGGCTCGACACGGCCGAACTACGGTCTGACTTCGCTTTGGCCAGATCTTCCCGGTATTTCGCTTCGATGGTCCCAAGGTCGAGTCGGGCGTTCAGCAGGGCCTGCCGCGACGTAGCCACCACGTTTTGTTCCGTTACGACGAGTGCGTTCTCCTGCTGTGCCGTCCGACGGCGCGTTTCCAGATCGGTCAGCGAAATCAACCCATCCTGATATGCTTTTTCATACCGGGCAATTCGGTCGAGTGCGATCTGGTAATTTCGCTGAGCGGCCTGCAAATCGGCAATGTCGGAGTCGAGTTTGTACTGCGACTGTTTCACCCGGTTCCGGGCGGCTTCCAGACTTACCTTAACCCCTGCGTCGAGGGCCGTAATCTGCCCGTCCAGAGCCGTAATCTTGGCCTCATACGCATTCTGCGAGCCTGTCTTTGCCGCCAGTTGTTCGTCCAGCCGCTGTGGTAGATTAGGGTCAAAATATTCGTCTTTAATGTCGGAAATAACCAGCAGCGTATCGCCCTTCTTCACGTAGTCACCGTCTTTGACTAGCCAGCGTTCGATCCGGCCAGCCACTGCGTTCTGAACAGTTTGGGGCCGGTCCTCAGGGGTTAGTGCCGTAATCTTACCAGTACCTGTAATGTTCTGTCGCCAGGGCAGAAACATGACGATGACGCCGACAATCAGGAAGAAGGTCATCCAGCGACCCAGTCGGCGAGCACTATCCGGGTGGGGTAACTCCTGTAGGGTTTTAAGCGGGTAACGGTCCAGATCGTCCGTATCAATCCGATCGTTAGATATATTCAACATAGGTATGTGCGGTGGATTCTATCAGCAGTTGATGCGTAGTTATTCGGCATGTTCAGGCGCAATCGCCAGCGGCAGGTCAGTAACGTTGGCTACTTTTTCGACGCCGGCCAGGGTATCGAAGATGGTCTCGATTCCGGTCAGAAACTTGTCGACCGCCCCCGTGATGATGACAATAACAAGTTCAGAAGCGACAAACTGCCCCAGCGACATCTGCCGGCTGACTACCAGCGAGGTACCCATGATGAGCAGTCCGCCAACAACGATGACTTTGAACGCAACCCCACTGTACATAAACTTCTTGATGACGCTGAAATGCGCCTGCCGTTTAGCCACATAAGATGCCACTAGTTCGTCCATGTGCCCCATCGACTCTTTCTGGTCATCGGGGATGACGGTTTCTTCGGGCAGGTCGGCCGCCATCTTTTCCAGCAGGGCAACCACCTTGTATTTGTATTTAGACTCGGCCAGGCTTGTCTCGATACCGCTTGGCGCAAAGATCTTGGTGATGAGCCATACCGCCAGCACGACGAAAATGGCAAAGGCAATGAAAATAGGATGATACGCAATCAGCAGCAGCAACCCGAATACAATCTGCACTCCGGCAGTCGTAAGGTCGACCAGCAGTTTAGGCATTGCTTTCTGAATCGTCAGCACATCGAAGAACCGATTCATCAACTCGGGCGGGTAGTACTGCTTTAACGCTTCTGAATCGATGCGGGGCAGGCGATACGTGTATTCGAGTGCCGCTTTAGCAAAAACCCGCTGCTGTAAAATTTCGACCAGCGTATGCTGCGCAATCAGCAATAAGCCGGATACGATGATTCCAAAGATGACCAGCCCGATCAGGACGTAAATGGAACTGAAGACCGTTCCGCTCGAGACAAGCGTGAAAACGGCCTGCGTCCCCAACGGAAGTGATAGGCTGATAAGTCCGGCTACGATAGCGTATAAATAAACGTAAACGATATCCTGTTTTTCGGTGGATAATAACCGGATGAGCCGTTGGGTAGGTGTTGGTTGTGGCTCGACCGTAGCAGTGACAGCCATGTGTGTATTGTAGAACCTGTTTGACAATTGGTGACGCATCAAAACTACGTCACCTTATTATTTTTAACCACTTTTTAACCCTAATTATTGCCTGAGAGTTTCCTATAGTAGGGTATATATATCGAATTCCTTGCTTTTTGGCCAGCCAATCGGATCTGAATTTTAGTAGTCCATGCTTCGCCAGTATCTTTTTACTTAAACAAGATTTCAGGCGATTCGGCTAAAAAAAACGGCGATTCCGTCGAAAAATCGGCGATTCTCTCGCGCCCATGCGTTGTTATGACAGACCGGACTTCTAGTTTTGCAGATGGGCTGCAAACGCCAAAACCGTTTCGTTTAGTATTCGTTCCTCCCCTTGCAACGTTATTTCTGTGAAAAGATGGATTGCTATCGGCCTCGTCGTCCTGGTGCTCGGCGGGATTATCGTCTACAATAAAGTTCTGCATCCGGCACCTGGCTCCGCTCCTGGCGGTGGTGAGAAGAAGGGCGCAGCGAGCAAGGACGGAACCGCCGGTAAAGGTCCGGCTCCGGCCGTCGTTGCGTACGTCGTACGGGCACAGGACATCAAGGAAAACGTCGTTACGAGTGGCTCGCTGCTGGCAGCCGAGCAGGTAGATATCTACCCCGAAATATCGGCCCGGATCACGCAACTAAACATTCAGGAAGGCCAGCCCATATCGAAAGGGCAACTGCTGGTAAAACTGTTCGACGCTGACCTGCGGGCGCAGCTTCAGAAGCTACAGGCTCAGGCCGACAACGCCCGACGTACTGAAGAGCGGAATAAGCAACTACTGGAGCGGGGCGG
Source organism: Spirosomataceae bacterium (assembly GCA_022702045.1). Lineage (GTDB taxonomy): Bacteria > Bacteroidota > Bacteroidia > Cytophagales > Spirosomataceae > Spirosoma. The sequence continues at coordinate 10,878 of JAKONH010000184.1, read as the reverse complement.
TATCAGCCAGCAGGAATACGACATTGTCACTACTAACCTGCGCTCGTCGCTGGCCGACATCGATCTGGTAAAAGCAAACCTGCTGCGGACCGAGATTCGGGCTCCGTTTTCGGGCATCATTGGCTTGCGAAACGTCAGCGCCGGTGCCCTCGTGTCGCCCAACACGCTGATCGCCCGGCTGCAGCAGGTGTCGTCGCTGAAACTCGACTTCTCGATTCCGGAGAAATACGGCCCGTCCGTTAAATCAGGTTCATCCATTACGTTTCAGGTCGACGGTAGCAACACCCCCAGTCAGGGTACCGTCTATGCCATTGAGCCAGGCGTGGAAGAACAGACACGGAACCTGCGTATACGGGCACGGGTGGCGAACGCGTCGAGTCGGTTTCGACCGGGGACGTTTGCCCGCGTAACCCTGACGGTACAGACCAACAATGCGCTGGTCGTGCCAACCCAGGCTGTTATTCCACAAACGCGTACTAATCAGGTTGTGGTCATCAAAGGTGGGAAAGCCCAGTTTAAAGACGTCGTGACGGGGCTGCGTACGCCGGGCTCAATTCAGGTGCTGTCGGGCCTAACGGCGGGCGACACGGTAGCAACGACCGGTTTGCTGTTCCTCAAACCCGACGCACCGGTGAAGGTTGGTAAGACGATTACGCTGCCAGATGCGGGTCCGAAAGTGGCAACTAAGTAGCGTTATAAAGTTTTATGGTTTAGCGTCATAAAGTTTTTACCGCCGAGACTAGCGCGTCAGCCATCCGGCGATAGCAACTTTATGACTTACGACGATACAACGTTATAGCTACAACAATAGACAACTCAACAAAACCATGAGTTTACCCGAACTAAGTCTGAACCGCCCCGTACTGGCCATGGTGATGTCGATCGTCATCGTACTGTTCGGGGTTATTGGCTTTACGTTTCTGGGCGTCCGCGAATACCCGGCCATCGACCCGCCGGTAATTACGGTACGTACAAACTACACGGGGGCCAACCCTGACATCGTGGAGTCGCAGATCACCGAGCCAATTGAGAAGTCACTGAACAGTGTCGAGGGTATCCGCACGATTTCCTCGAACAGCGCGCTCGGCGCCAGTACGATCACCGTTGAATTCAACCTCGACGTCGATCTGGAACGGGCGGCCAATGACGTGCGCGATAAGGTAGCTCAGGCACAACGGCAGCTCCCCCAGGATATCGACGCCCCGCCGGTCGTAACCAAAGCCGATGCCAATTCGGACCCCATCATTTTCATGACCGTACAGAGCACCACCCGCAACCCGACGCAGTTGTCGGATTATGCGGAAAACGTGCTTCAGGAACGGTTGCAAACGATTCCGGGCGTCAGTCAGGCGAATATTTACGGGCTGAAACGGCAGGCCATGCGGCTCTGGATCGACCCAATCAAACTGTCGGCCTACCGCCTGACCTCACAGGATATCCAGACAGCCCTGAACGCGCAGAACGTCGAGCTACCCAGCGGTAAAGTGTACGGCAATACGACTGAACTGACCGTGAAAGCCGTTGGCCGCCTGACGACAGAAGAGGACTTCAACAACCTGATTCTGCGCCAGACCGCTAACCAGATCGTCCGGTTCAAAGACGTAGGCTACGCGACACTAGGGGCCGAAAACGAAGAAACCATCTCGAAGCAGAACGGCGCAGTGGGCGTCATCCTGGTGCTGATTCCGCAACCGGGTGCCAACATTGTTAGTATCGCCGACGAGTTCTATAAGCGGTTCGACGCGCTGAAAAAAGACCTGCCTAAAGATATCATCGTCAGTATCGGTATCGACCGCAGTACGTTTATCCGGCGGGCTATCGAAGAGGTGGGCGAAACGCTGATTCTGTCGTTTGTACTAGTTGTATTGGTCATTTACCTGTTCTTCCGCGACTGGCTGATTGCCTTCCGACCGCTGATCGACATTCCCGTTTCGCTGATCGGCGCGTTCTTTATCATGTACATTGCCGACTTCAGTATCAATGTATTGACCCTACTGGGCATCGTACTGGCAACAGGACTCGTGGTCGATGATGGTATCGTTGTTACGGAGAATATCTACAAGAAGATCGAGCAGGGTATGGACACCCAGCAGGCGGCAAAGGAAGGTTCTAACGAGATTTTCTTCGCCGTACTGGCTACATCGATTACGCTGGCGGTCGTGTTCTTGCCCATCATTTTCCTGGAAGGTTTCGTAGGTCGGCTGTTTCGTGAGTTCGGGATCGTCGTGGCCGGGGCCGTTCTGATTTCGGCCTTTGTGTCACTGACACTAACGCCGGTACTGAGTGTAAAAATGACGGCCAAAGACCACAGCAAGCGGTCGTGGTTTTACCAGAAAACAGAGCCTTTTTTCCAGTGGCTGGATGATAGCTACCGGCAATCGCTCGATACGTTCATGAAAAAGCGGGGCTGGGCATTCGTCATGATCGTCGCCTGTCTGTTGCTGATTGTGGGACTGGGTTCATTGCTAAAATCGGAGCTTGCCCCCCTGGAAGATCGCAGTCGTACCCGCATTGCTATTACCTCGCCGGAAGGAACGAGCTATGAATCGCAGGCTACCGTTACCGATCGGGTTATGCAGTTTGTGCTTGACTCGATTCCCGAGACACGGCTGGCGTTCAGCGTGGTAGCGCCCGGTTTCTCAGGCGCGGGAGCCGTCAACTCGTCGTTCGTCCTCGTCAACATGTCCGATCCGACCGAACGAGTTCGCTCGCAGCAGGACATCGTCGACTACATTACCAAGAACCTGAAAAAATTTAGCGAAGGGCGCATGTTTGCTACCCAGGACCAGACGATTCAGGTGGGCCGGGGCGGTGGCTTGCCCGTTCAGTTTGTAGTGCAAAACCTGAACTTTGATAAGCTGCGGCAGAAACTACCGCTGTTCCTCGATGAAGTAGCCAAAGACCCGACGTTCCAGAACTCCGACGTCGATCTGAAATTCAACAAGCCTGAACTGAATATCAGTATCGACCGGGAAAAGGCGACCAACCTCGGTATCTCGGTGCAGGATGTTGCGCAAACGCTGCAACTGGCGCTCAGCAACCGCCGACTGGCGTACTTCCTGATGAATGGTAAGCAGTACCAGGTTATCGGGCAGGTCGACCGGCGAGATCGCGACGCGCCCGATAAGCTCCAATCGTTCTACGTCCGATCCAACCAGGGCGAACTGATTCAGCTCGACAACCTAGTGAAGTTTCAGGAGGTAAGTAGCCCTCCGCAGGTGTACCATTACAACCGTTTTAAGTCGGCAACGGTATCGGCCAGTCTGGCTCCCGGCAAAACGATCGGCGATGGGGTAACAGCGATGAACGCCATTGCGGCCCGGGTGCTCGATCAAAGTTTTCAGACTGCCTTGTCGGGACCATCGCGTGACTATGCCGAGAGTTCGTCGAATACACTGTTTGCCTTCGGCCTGGCGCTAATTTTGGTGTACCTGATTCTGGCTGCCCAGTTCGACTCGTTTATTGATCCACTTATCATCATGATTACCGTACCACTGGCATTGGCTGGTGCGGTGTTCTCGCTCTGGATGTTTAATCAGACGCTAAACATCTTCAGTCAGATTGGTATCATCATGCTGGTTGGTCTGGTGACGAAAAACGGTATTCTGATCGTGGAATTCGCCAACGAACAGCGGCTTACGGGCAAGAATAAATTCGAAGCTGCCGTCGAATCGGCCGCGCTGCGACTTCGCCCTATCCTGATGACAACACTAGTTGCGGCCTTCGGTGCCCTACCCCTGGCGCTCGCGCTGGGCGCAGCCTCCAAAAGCCGCGTTCCGCTCGGTATCGTCATCGTTGGCGGACTGCTGTTCTCGCTGGTGCTGACGCTCTATGTCGTACCGGTGATTTACACCTACATGAGCCGACGCAAGGATGTCGAGCCAGAAAAGCCCGTTTTAGAACCTACTCAACACCGGGAAGTGGTGGTCTAGGGGTCAACGTTCGAAGTCTAAAGGTCAAGGTTGGCTGACGCAAGCGTCTCAGAATGCGCCAGCCAACCTTGACCTTTAGACCACTAATTCTTTCTCACCGATCGGATGGCGACAATCGTTGGGGTAGCCTGGTGAAAATCAAACAGGGCGCGCCCAATGAGTTCATGTGCGACGGCATTTAAAAAGTTGGGCATGTGGTCGAGAAAATACTCGGGCGTCGGGCGAATGTGCTGGCTGGTGTCGAACACACTAAAGCCCTGCTGATACCCTTGGCGTAACAACAGTTGCCGCCCCGGCCCGCGCCACCAGTGCAGTCGACGCTCCTGCTGAGGCATAGGCGTCATGATAAGCACTTTATGCCGGTGCGGACGCAGTAGCTGTAGCACAGCCATCAACTCACCCGAGTTTGCCTGCGCACCGCCAGCCGATCGGGTAAGCACCCACTGTCGAACCCATTGCCATGCAGCCAGCAGTCTGCTCGTCGGTCTAGCTGGTATCGGCCAATACCCTTCACCACTTTGCCAGATAATCAGATCGTAATTCTCCAGCGGCAACTGGCTTAGCAACGTTTGTACATCAGTCAGGCCGACGTTGGGGTACATCTCTGCCGTAACCGCCTGCCCCGCCCGGCTGATCTGCCGAACAAAGTACCCGACAAACCCCACCTGCCCGGCTGGCAGGCCAAATCCCGTTATATGCTGATCGCCAATTACCAGTATTTTCATTGCGCAGTGCCGTAAACAGTGTTCTGTATTGGTTACGTACGGTTGTTATCAAACGTGGCAGCGAATCGTAAGAAATAGATTCTTTCTTTTGTCTGCTTTATGCAACGGTTAGTAACGCCTGCGCGTACCGGCATAGACTCTATGCCAAGTTCTATTCTAACTACCACGGGCCTTGCTGTTCAGAAAATCGCCGTCGTTCTCGGAAGCTGACCTTCCCAGCGTTATCCAGGCCTGCCGCACTGGCGACCCGAGGGCGCAGCGTACCCTGTTCAAACAGTTCTTTGGTTATGCGAAAAGCATCTGCCTGCGCTACACATCGAGCCGGGAAGAAGCCGAAGACGTGCTGAACGAAGGGTTCCTGAAAGTATTTCAGCACCTGGATCGCTACGACGACTCACAGCCATTCAAAGCGTGGTTACGAACGATTCTGGTCAATACCGCTATTAGTCATTACCGACGGAATCAGCGCTACGACCACCATAGTGACCTTGAATCAGGAGAGCAGGTTGCATTCGACGACAACATCGTTGACCGAATGGCGGCCGACGAAATTCTGGCACTCGTTCAGCAGCTCTCCCCTACTTACCGCACCGTGTTCATGATGCACGTGGTCGACGGGTACACGCTCCACGAAATCGCCGGACTGCTGTCGCATAACGAGGCTACAGTACGATCGAACTTCGCCCGCGCCCGACAAAAATTACAGATTCTCATCAAAGAAGCCTCTCTTCTTCACAACAACTCTGGCCCCGACGGCCCTATGCGTTATTATGAAAACTGACCGATTTGCCGATAGTATCCGGCGAAAGCTGGACAGTATCCGCCCCGACTTTTCCGAACGGGATTGGACGAAGATGCAGGCCATGCTGAAACAGGCTGGTCCGCTTCCCAACACGCTGCCCCCGCGCCCCCGCGTTTTTTCGGGACAGGCCGCTCGGCTCATTGTAGCTGGTGCCGCCGGAACTGTGCTATTTCTAGGTACCACTCTTTACCAAACGTATGAATTAAACCGTCTACGTAAATCGACTCAGGCTGTGAGTCAACCTTCGCCGGTACAGGCGGATTCTGCTCGTATTCTCGCTACCGACGTACCACTGGCGAATCGAATGGACAGGCCGACAAACTTGCCCGGCGTTGCGACGCCCGGAGCAGTATCACCCGAAACGTCGATTGACGCCCAGCGAATGTCGCCAACGATAATTCGGGATACGGTCTACGTCGATCGTTACATCCGCATACCAGGCGCTACCCAACAACGGACCGAGCGACTAGCCCGCACGGCCGATGCAGGAACTGACCAGGGGATGGCAACCGAAACTGACTTACCAACGGCACCTGTCAGTCGCCCGACGGTATCGGATCGGTGGTCTTCACAAGCCATCCCAGCTGGCGATGACCGTGTCGCGTTGACCCCCAAAGCCGATATCGGCACCCAACCGACTGATCGGAGCGGAGAATCAGGCGAACAGTTGACGAAGGCACATCAGCCAAACGAAGCCAGCACGACAAAGCCAGCTGTTGATGAGTCCACGGTCAATACCGACAGTCGGCTTACGGTATTAGCCGGGCAATCAGCCTTGTCACGCCCGGACCGAACCCGGTCTGTTGCCGATAAGGCAAGCACCAGCACGCGTCGCGCGCGCAATCGTACTAAGGGCAACCTGAGCGACAACATCGTTCGTGACCATAACGCTCGCGCTATCGATTCATACGCGGCAACCGGCAACGGCGCGGCAGGCGGCATAGACAGGTTCACTACCCAAACCGAATCGTATGAGTCAGTACCAGACCAGGCAGCTGGCAATGCACTAACTAGTAGCGAAGCCAATGGCTCCGTTATAATTCAGGCGGAACCGATTCAGCCGCAGCCGGTACAGTTAGGGCTGGTAGCCTGGGAACAACGACTTATGCAGCGGAGTCGACGGATGCGACCAGCCCGTACGGTCGTTGTTGGCGGAGCGAGCGTAGCCCAATCCGGTACATCCGGTCAGACCAAAGACGTTTCTACCCAACCGGAACGGCAATCTCTCCCGTCTCTCGTGAAGTTACGCGTCGGCCCAAGTGGCGACCTGTATGGTAAATTGTGGAGCGGTGGTGGCTTTGCTGAACTACTCGTCGGCAAGCATCTCACGTTCAGCGTTGGCTTGAGCCGGGCGTCATTCGACAACGGTACGTACCTGGACGAGAATGATTTCAGGAAAGTAAACAGCAACCTGAAAGAGTTTCGTCGTCAGTACCCCGCTTTAGGAGCACCCAATCGGCACGACATACTCGACATCAGGCTTGAGACTATCCGGCTGATTATGCCAATCACAGTTGGCTATCGGCTACCGATCAGTTCGTCCATTGCCTTAACGCCAACCCTGGGAACGAATCTAAACCTGAAGAGTCAGGAACAGGGATCTTACATTCTTCAGCAGAAACCATTGTTCCCTGTATTCCCCCCAGCTGGCAATGGTCCTGAACTGGGCAAAAAAGACTTCTGCGAAACCCGAAACGTGTCGGTCTTCAACAATATGACCCTTGGCGCGAACATCGAATGGTACAAGAAGCACTGGGGTATCCAGGCGGGACCGGTGCTGAGTATCACCTCACAGCCCGACCCGGATTGGGTCAGCACCCTGTCTGGCGGCATCCGCGCCCGGGCTTTCTTCCAGTTCTAACAACCAGTATCAACAAAAACGGGAACCTGCCTTAGGTCCCCGTTTTTGTTAGCTGATTACCAGACCTAAACGGTTTCAAAAACCGTTTAGGTCTCTGTTGCACTACCCTTTTGCGGCTACGCGCCAGATACGGTTCGATGCATCGTCGGCAACGAGCATGGCCCCGTCCGGCAACACCGTTACGCCTACCGGGCGCCCATGCACCTGTTTGTTATCGCCCACGATGAAACCCGTCAGGAAGTCTTCCGGTGTTCCAGGTTTGCCGTCGCTGAAGGGAATAAACACCACTTTGTAGCCAGACAGCGTCGAGCGATTCCACGAACCGTGCTGGCCAACAAATGCCCCATTCCTGTACTTGGCCGGGAACGCCGACTGATCGTAGAAAGCCAGCCCTAATGATGCTGTGTGCGCCCCCAGCGGTACGTCAGGTACGACCGACTTTTTCACCAGATCAGGCCGTTCGTCTTTCCGGCGCGGATCGGTGTTCTGTCCGAAATACGCGTACGGCCAGCCGTAAAAAGCGCCTTCTTTAACGCTGGTCAGGTAGTCCGGCACAAGTTCATCACCCAGTTCGTCGCGCTCGTTGACAGCCGTGTACAACGTCTTTGTTGTGGGCTGCCAATCCATACCAACCGGGTTGCGCAATCCACTGGCGAACACGCGTTCGCCAGTACCATCCGGATTGATTTCCAGAATGTTGGCCCGACGAATTTCGTTATCCATGCCGTGTTCACCGACGTTGCTCCCCGACCCTACCGACACGTAAATTTTTTTATTGTCGGGGCTGGCCAGCAGGTTGCGTGTCCAGTGGTTGTTGTACCCACCAGCAGGCAATGACAGAATTTTCTTACCCTGCCCGGTCATCTTCGTTTGGCCCTCCTTGTAGGGATACATCAGCAGCGCGTCGGTGTCGGCCACGTAGAATTTATCGCCGATGACCAGCATTCCGAACGGCTGATTCAGCCCGGTCAGGAACACTTCCCGCATATCCGGCTTGCCGTCTTTGTTTGTATCGCGAAACAACGTGATACGGTTGGCGCTTTTACCCGAACGCTCCGACTTGTTCCGGCCCGTAACCGCGTTGACGACCTCTTTCTTGATACCCGTCCGCTCCGTATTCGCTTCGGCAACGAAAACGTCACCATTAGGTGCCACGTACATCCAGCGCGGACTGACCAAATCGTCCGCGTATTCGGTCACTGTAAAGCCAGCCGGCGCCTGGGGCGTTTTCCCGGCGGGCCAGCCAACGACTTCGCTGAAATTTTTCACCGATTCTGTCGCGTACGGAGCCGGTAAGGCAATGGCGGTATCGGCCGTTTCGACCCGACTAGCGGTGGTCCCTTCCGCTTTCTTTTTTTCGCTACAGGCCGCGAACGTGGCGACAAGCCCTGCCATCAGCAAAAGACTTCGATTGTTCATAGTTGAGTTGTGCTAAGCGGACCAGCGGAGTTTCACCGGTCCAGTATACTCAACTAGCTACGCACCCTTACGGTTTATCGTAAATTGGTTAGGAATGTTCGCTTAGTTCAACGGCATAGGCGGCATAAGGGATAGGTCCCTTGTAGAATACATCGCTGATGGGTTGCATGCCGAACCGGCGGTAAAAGTCGGCCGCGTCGAGCCGGGCATCGCACCAAAGCCGGGTTGCGCCCATACGCCGGGCCTCTTTGAGTATGTGCTGCATTAATTGTGAGCCTACTCCCTTCCGCTGCCAATCGGGGTGGGCGGCAAACTTGCGGAACCGCGCAACCAGTTTCCCATCGTCAGCATATACAAAGAGGGATATTACCGCAATCAGCTCCTCATTTTCGAATGCACCGTAGTGGTGGCCTTCGTGGTCATTGTCGACGCGTACGAACGCGTACGGTTTGTCAGGCCACAGCACCGCATGGCGCAATGGGTAAGTCTGCTCAGGTGATAGTGGCTGAATCGTCACGGTATGGGTGATTTTCTACGTGTGTCTTTGATGGGTTTATGAATAACCCATTTTCCGTCATCCCTCCTTACCGCACCGGCAGCCCGGTCGGAACGACAGAAATCTACTGTAAGCAGTCAACAATCAACGCATTGATAAAGAGTTGTTTACAGCGCATGTTGTTCCTCCAACAGCTTACTGTACGTTTTTTGCCAGCCGTCTGACGGGCGCGAACAGTTGCATGGGCGCATTGTTGCGGGCGACCAGCCAGACTGGCCCCTTAGGCGTAATCAGCGGTTTGATGTCGCGTATTTCGCCCTGTAGCAAGAAGCCCGTTTCATTGGATGGCAGCGCCGTAAACAGACTGCTTCCACTTTTAGTGTTTCCCATGTTATAAAGCACAAGTCCGTTGTCGGCATCGTAACGACCCTGATACGTACTGACTCCGTAGAAATTCCCCCCGGCCAGCAGATCGGGTCTACCGTCCTGATTGACATCGGTAACCGACAGGGCAAAGAGTTTCGACACCTGTGCCAGTACCGGCAACGGATGGACGACAAAGGTGCCCTTCTGATTTTCCAGGTACACGGATGCAAACTGATTGACCGTCCGCTTCTCGGCGCCATCTAGGTTGTCGCTGTTCAGAATCTCGTCAATCGGTTTACCGGCAATCTGTCGGTAGTTCGTAAACCGGCGGTTGATGATACTGGGCATCTGCTTGCCCAGTTCATCCTTGTAGGCAATCGGATACCACTGCGGGTTTCCCTTACTGTCGTTTCGTTTGCTGGCCAGAATCTGTTCGGTCGTTCCGTTGCCGTCGATGTCCTTGACCCACATCACCAGTTCAGGCGACGCGTGCTTGTTGAACTTTGTATTCAGGCCCAAATTACCGGCCACCAGATCGGTATCACCATCGCCATCGAAATCGGCCGCTGCGACACACTGCCAGAAACCCGACAGGGCTACGTCGGCACCGAACAGATTAGGTTGGGGTGTTAGCGTACCGGCTTTGCTGGCGAAAATTTGAACGGGCATCCAATCGCCAACAACGACCAGATCGGCCTGTTTGTCGTTGTCCATATCGGCCCAGAGCGCGTCCGTTACCATACCAACCCGGCGGAGTTGCGGAGCCAGCCGGTCGGTTTGATCGCTGAAGTGTCCATGCCCATCGTTAATCAACAAGTAGGACCTAGGCGCTTTACCGTAGGCCTGTGCCACAACCCGTCCCCCGACGAACAGGTCCAGATCGCCATCGGCGTCGATGTCATAAGGGCGGACACAACTCTTGTTGTCGAACATGGGCGGCAGACCATTGGAGCGGCTGAACTGCCCTTTTCCATTGTTCAGATACAGCCGGTCGAGAAGCTGCGGAGCCTGATTGGCAAACTCATTCCCCCCCGAGACGACGTATAAGTCCAGATCCTTATCCCCGTCGGCATCGAAGAAAACCGCGTCGACATCTTCGCTGAGGGAATCAGCGGCAAAAGCAGGCTGCTTCAACGGACGAAACTGGCCATCAGGCTGTTGGAGCTGCAACACCCCGGCCTGCCACTTACCGCCACCCGCGTAAAAATCGGCCAGTCCATCGCCGTTTACGTCACCCACGGCCAGTTTCGGTCCTTCTGTCGACACCTTGAACGGCA
>JAKONH010000181.1 GCA_022702045.1 Spirosomataceae bacterium | reverse complement strand
CTGCTGCCCGTCGTTGAAACGGTTGAGCGTTGCCCGGACCGAATAACGCGGGTCGGAGCCGGGCCGGGGACCGATGCCTGCCGACTGCTGTCCGAACGTGCCCTTGCGCTTGTCGCGTTTGGTGGTGATGTTGATCGTCTTTTCGCGGTCACCATCGTCGACACCCGAGAACTGCGACTGTTCCGACGCCTGATCGAACACCTGCACCTTATCAATAATGTCGGCCGGAAGGTTGCGGGTAGCCATCTTCGCGTCGTTTCCGAAAAATGGCTTGCCGTCGATCAGGACTTTCGATACCTGCTGCCCCTGCGCTTTTACAGTGCCGTCGGTGGCTACTTCTACGCCCGGCAATTTCTTGAGCAGGTCTTCGACAATGGCGTTGGGCTGCGTTTTGAACGAACCGGCGTTGAATTCCAGCGTGTCGCCTTTCACGGCAACAGGCGCTTTTTCACCCTGTACCGTCACCTCCGTCAGCGCGTTTGCCTGCCCAATCAGTTCGAAAGGCCCCATGTCCGCACTCGATTTGTCGGTGCTGACCGACACCCGGCGCGCCTGACTCCGGTAGCCTACGTAGCTAACCAGCACCCGGTAGCTGCCTTCTTTCACGCCCGTAAACGTAAATCGCCCGTCGCCGTCGGTAATGCCGAACGTGACCAGCGACGAATCGCGTCCCGATAACAGCGATACCGAAGCTTCCAGCAACGGCTTACGGGTGGTCGAATCGACGACGGAGCCGCGAATGGTACCGGGCGTTTGCGCCAGCGACACGAGCGGAATCAGGAGAAACAGGAGAAGATAGAACGAGCGCATGGAAAAGAGGAACGATTGAGCGGGAGAACGATTGGTTGGCCGCTGCCGGCTTACTTATTAGCTGAAGCCTGGGTCTATGTTATTCGAGGTCTGTGCCTTCACATACCTCTTGTACTGGCAGGTCTTAGCTGGCGCGAGTGCGATCTGTGAAGATACAGATTGCGGGCCGGAAAGCGTTGAAAACGGGTTAGTTACGGCCGGGGAAACCACCGTTCTGCATCATGCGCTGCCGAAAATCCGCCATTTGTTTACGCCGAATCTGCTCCATCTCTTCCGGCGAAATGGTCTTGACGTCAGATGGTGGTTGCAGACTGGCCGCGTCGATGGGTTCCAGTGAGACGGCTGATGCTTTGTACGATTCGTCGTCGGATTCGATTTGAAGCACCACACCCTTATCGGGTGTCAGGTCGGCGATGGGGGAGTAGGTAAAGGGCAGATCGGTCGTGTACCAGATGGTGTAGGGAGCGTTCCGGCGCGTCACGGTCGCTTTGTGACAAACGTAACCTGCGATCTTCTTGGTCTTGTCACTTGTCTCCCAGCCTTCTGCCTTTGGAAATGGCCGCTCGGTGCGGTACCGTTGCGTTGCTGAGTCGCGCCGAACGGTCATGATGCTGATTCGCTGGCGGTTGGCCATATCGAGGTATGTTTCCTGATCGTTCATGCGCATCATGCCCATGCCAGGCCCGCCGATGGGCCGTCCATTTGCCGAAGCTCCGTCGGGCGAACTGTTCGCGTCGCCCGCCCGGTTCTGGCGCATTGGATTCTGCGGTCTGTCACGTTCTTCTTTGGCGTACGAACCGGCAAAAATTAGTTTCTGCGTGAACGAAATTACGTCGGGCATACCCTCCGGTACGTCGCCACTACCGGGCCGTACTTCCTGCCCGTTGACACTCATGCGTATCCGGGACATGTCGACCCGGCGAAGGCCTTCGTAGGTGATTTTGCCCGATGGGGCGGTGGAAGCTGTCTGGGCTTGTGCCAGTTGACAGAGGCCGGTCAGCAGCATGACCAGCAAAAGCGAAGCGGAGAAACGGACCATGCGTGAAAGATGAGTTTTGGTGCGCTATGTTGCGTAAATTTCCGAAATTCAACGATTTTCTTCGGGTGATTCACCGACACATACTGCGCAATGACCGATTTAATGCGCCGAATTACTGAATATCCGCGCCGATTGGTGTCGGTTGTTCCCTCTCAAACGGAACTGCTTTTCGATCTGGGCCTCGACGCGGAGATTGTCGGCCTGACACGCTATTGCACACATCCTGTCGACCGGGTTCAGCACCGAACAATCGTCGGCGGGACGAAGGCGTTGAACCTCGACCTGATCGATACGCTTCGACCCGATCTGATTGTGGCAAACAAGGAGGAGAATGATCGTGAACAGATTGAGTATCTGGCACAACGGTACCCCGTTCATGTCACGAATATGGTTACCCTGCCGGAGGCTTTGCAGATGATTCAGGACGTAGGGCAACTGGTTGGAAAGCAGCCGCAGGCGGAGCAGTTGGCAAACCGGATCAGGGCATCGATGCCCCCACCGATTGCGCCGACGTTGCGGGTTGCGTATCTCATCTGGCGAAAGCCGTACATGGCGGCTGCAAGCCACACATTTATTGATGACATGCTTCGGGTGGCTGGATTCGGCAACGCCCTGGCCGAGCAGACCCGCTACCCTGTACTGACCGCCGACGACCTGCGAGCGGCCCATCCCGATCTGATTTTTCTGTCGTCGGAACCGTACCCGTTCACCGATAAACACCGGGTGGAGCTGGAAACAATCTGTCCCGACGCGCGGGTGGAGTTGGTCGATGGTGAACTGTTTTCGTGGTACGGCAGTCGATTAGTGAAAGCGGGTGCTTACTTTGCTCACTTGCGCCAACAATTTATTCAGCAATGACTCACTTGCCCATCACCAACACGCTGTCTGTCGCATCGGTCAATATGATTCTCGGTGCGGCCCGGCAGCAGGGTGTCGATACGGACGCACTGGTTGAGGCTGTCGGTATTTCCCGCAACTGCCTGCGCGACCCGGACGGTCGCTTGCCAATTCAGCAGGTGCAGACGATCTGGCATGAACTGTCGGCACAAACGGATACAAACCGTATCTCGCTGCGATTGGGCGAACTAATCAACCCGACGGCGATGGGCGCAGTGGCGTATGTGATGATGCACAGTCTGACACTGGGCCGGGCGATTACGCAGTTGTGCCGTTATCAGGACATTATCTGCGACGGGACACGCTTGCTGGTACGACCGGAAGGCGATCAGGTGGCGTTTGTCTCGCAGGTTACCAGCACCGAAATCGTTTATCCGGCGCTGGTCTATAATGCAGAAATGTCGATCATCCTGTCGGCATTCCGGGCCCTGACTGGCTTGCTGATCGTACCCACTGAGGTGCGTTTCGCCTACCCCTGCCCGGCTGATGCAACTGAACACGAGCGGGCCTTTGCCCCGGCCCACCTGGTCTTCGACGCGCCCGAAACGGCCCTGCTGTTACCTGTCGGTCTGCTCGATACACCGGTTCTGAATGCTAGCCCCGGTATGATGCCGTTGTTCGAGCAACATGCCGACGCGCTGCTGAGTCGGCTTATGACGCCTTCGCTGGCGGGGCGGGTACGTACCGAAATTGTAACCCTGATGAAAGGCGAGGAACCGACACTATCAGGCGTCGCCGATCGGCTGGCGATGGGCGTACGGACGTTGCAGAGCCATCTACGTAGTGAAGGGCTGACCTACCAGAACCTGCTCGATGAGGTACGGAAAGAACTGGCACAGCGACACCTGCGTGATCCGTTTCTCAGCACCACAGACATTGCCTACCTGCTTGGCTATGCTGAACCGAGTGTCTTTTTCCGGTCGTTCAAAAAATGGACGGGACAAACGCCCGGCGCGTACCGTCAACTCGCCCACTAAGCACAGATCAATTAATTTACGGTCGGCCAATCCAGCCCAGGCTGGTATGCCTGAAGTCGTCCGGGTATTTTAGGCCGTAGCCCAGCATCCGATCGAAACTCGTGTGCGCGACCAGAATGATACCTGCTAGTATCAACCACTGACTGCTGACCGCCAGCCCACACAAACTGGCGATGATCCCCACGGCCCGATGGTGAGCCACATTGTATGTAAACGCGCCGACCGCTGGGTTAACCACGTAGCCAATCATACTCAGATCGGGGGCCAGTAGTAGCGCCGGGAACCACCACCAGGCAAACGACAGGCGGGAAAATAGATAAAGACAGCCAAGAAACAGGGCCAGTTCTTCCAATTTAAGCAAGGTTTTCATCGTAAGTAACGTAGGGGTGAGATTAATTCAACTGCGTTTCGGAGAACCAGCGTAGCGTATCGCGTAAAGCCTGATCCATCGGCGTCGGATGGAAATCAGGGAGGGCCGTCAGCGTATCGCGGTCGTCGAGTAAAATCGTGTTTTCGTAGAGGTAGAGCATCTCCTTGACCTCCCGCATAACTGGATTGACCAAACCCAGTACCCAGAAAAGCCAGTGGGGATAGACCCAAACAGTGGACGGTTTTCCGGTAATCTGCATGATTTGATGAAACCAGCTGCGCATCGACGAAAGCGTAGTGCCCCCATAATTCCAGACACGATAGGCCGAAATCTCGTTAGGCGATGTCAGGCGTTCGGTCCACTGTTGTTCCATCAGACGAACGGTTACCTCGCCCGCGTCTGGTGTGTAGACCGACTGATGCGGAATGTCTGCGTTCAGGAGCCAGGGCATTGGTTTGCCCGTGAGCGCACCCAGGAAAACCGGGCGGATACCTTCGTTCAGTACATTTGGCCCCCAGAAGTCGGGCAGGCGAACTGTCAGTACACGACACTGCCCAGCGTCGGCAGCCTGCTGAAGCATCGCTTCCAGCTCGACCCGCAACTGCCCTTTTCGCGTGCAGGGAGCCGGCCGACTATCGGGGCGGATGGGCTGGCGGGTATTACCGAAGTTGTACACATTACCGGGAAATACAATCGTTGCCGGTCCCACTAATATTCGGTCCGGGCGAGGTTTTGCGGACTCGATGACATGGCGCGTAACCGACTCCATTCGGCCAAACCACTGGTGATACGGGTAGTTGATGGCGTGTACGATGAAGTCAGCGCTGCCTGCCAGTGCATCGACCTTTGCGGCATCCTGTGCATCGCCTTCGACAATAGTAAGTAATGGCGTAGCGGCAAAAAGTGTGGCTGCTTTGGCTCGGTTGCGGACCAGTATCGTTACTGGCCAATGGCGGGCGAGCAGGCTGTTGGTAATGGCATAACCGATACCGCCGGTTGCGCCCAGCACCAGTGTTTTGGGGTGCGTTGACATAACAAAACGTGTTTGTGTAAGGACGCAACAAAGGTGGTGGTGGGCGGTCGGGCAGGCGGTGACTAAAGATGCAAATCGACTGACTAATGACGAAAAAATCAGGGCCTGCGCATCCTTGAGCAACCTTTACAGTATCTTCGCCAGTGATTCGTAAACAGGTATGGACAAATTAAAGCAGATATATAACCAGTGCCGGAAGTCGAACTCAACCTTCCTGATTGTGCTCATACGCTACTTCCTTTACCGCCTGTCCGGTAAAACAATTCTGGCGCATCAGAAGGCCGTCATCAAAGGGGCTGGTAATATCTCAACGAAAGGACCCGTGAAGGTTGGCATAACCTACGTCGGATTTGTTCATAATGAAGACGTAACCTTCTTAAACATCGATGGTAAGCTCGACTGTCAGGGGTCTGTATCCATCGGGCGGGGCTGCCGGATAGCGGTGGGCGGAAACGGGCGGATTGAACTCGGGCAACGGGTGTTTATCAACGCTATGTCTACTTTCATTATCATGCACACCCTCCGCGTTGGCGACGACTGCAGCATCTCGTGGGAATGCCAGTTTCTCGACGAGGACTTCCACGAGATTCAGTACGAAGGCCGTAAAATACAGCCCTCGTCAGACATCACGTTGGGTAAGCACGTTTGGGTCGGGTCGCGGGTGTCGATTTACAAAGGCACGACCATCGCTGACGGCTGTGTCGTGGCCGCCAACTCGGTTGTCAGAGGGACATTCGATGAACCCAATACATTAATTGCCGGGAATCCGGCCCGCGTGGTGAAGCGTAACGTAAACTGGTAACTACGTCTGTTCGACCATCACGACCCGCGCCATATCTTCCCAGAAGCTTGGGTACGACTTGGCCACCACGCCCGGTTCGTCGATGACGACAGGGTGTAGCATAGCCACAGGCGCAAACGCCATGGCCATCCGGTGATCGTCGTACGTATCGATTTCGGGGACGGCCAGCGTTTCCAGCGGTTGCATCAGCCGACGTACTTCGTAGCGGTGGTTTGTTTCGACCTCAACCAGTTCGGCACCGAGTTTCTGTAGTTCGGCCTGCAAGGCGGCTACCCGGTCGGTTTCCTTTATTTTCAAACTTTCAATACCCGTCAGCGTCAGCCGGATGCCTTTCATGGCTGCGCAAACTGCTACCGTCTGCGCAAGATCGGGGCAGCTGGTAAAATCCCATTCGAGCGTAGGATCGGCAGGGCGTTTGGTCAGCCGGACACCGGTTGCCGTAAATGTACTCTCGACACCCAGGGGCCGCATGATGTCGACAATGGCGCTGTCGCCCTGCAGCGAGCGGGCTTTTAGTCCCAGCAGTTCCAGTTCCGCCGTGTCGTCATCGGCAAGGGCTGCTACGCTATACCAGTAGCTGGCGCCCGACCAGTCGGATTCAATGGCGTAGCTCTGTGGCGTATAGGACTTGGGTTGAACGCGTAACTGATTAGCCGTCCAATCAGTATCGACAACGGCACCGAAGTGGCGCATTTGCTCGATGGTCATTTCGATATAGGGTCGTGATCCAACCGCGCCCGTCAGATTAATCGTCAGGCCATTGGGGAGCAGGGGCGCAATCATCAGCAGCGCCGATATGTATTGACTGCTCACGTCGCCCCGGATGCTTAATTCGCTGGTGCCGTTTGCTGTAAATTCGTTGACTTGCAAGGGCGGATAGCCATCGTTTTTCAGATACGTAATAGTGGCCCCCAACGACCGCAAAGCGTCGACCAAGATACCGATAGGCCGTTCGCACATACGCGCTGTGCCGGTCATGGTTTTCTGCTGGTTGGTAACAGTAAAGTAAGCCGTAAGAAAGCGCATCGTCGTACCAGCATCCAGTACATCGGCAGTCTGATCGGTGCTTTTCAGCAACCGAATCATGGTTTGCGTATCGCGGGCACTGGCGAGATTGGTCAGGTCGCAGCGGAAACCGGTCAGTGCGTCGATGATGAGGGCGCGGTTGCTTTCACTTTTGGAAGAAGCCAGCGGAATCGTAGCCCGGACGGGGCGGTTGGGTTGGGAGAGTCGAACGGCAGTCATTGCCGCAAAGATAGGGGGCTACTTCTTGTTCGGCCAACTCAATACGTCCGCAATAGCCGCAGCCGGTGGTTTTTATTGATGCGAATGTGTGGATTACTCATCAGGTGAAAAATCGCACCGCTGAGAATCAACCCACCTGCGACGGGTATGACGCCCGTGTTGAATCGGGAATCGCGAATCAGGTCGGCCGCGCCGTAAATGACGCCTGCCAGGGGAAAGAGCGTACCAGCCGCCGTCACGAAGGGAATGCGCCGGTGCAGGTAAACTTTCTCAATTTCATCAAAGCGGAAGGATACCGGCTCGTCGCGGTTCATCACTTCATTGGCCATCAATATCGTGAACGTGGTGTCGCTGACGGCATATAACTCTTCGCGGTATTTTTCGCCCCGCGCCTTGAAATGCAATTCGTCGCCTTCAAAAAAACGGTAGCGGTGAAAGCCGCCGATGGTGTGGTTTACGTCGAGAGCCAGGTACTTGGTAGGACGAGTCTGTGCCAAATAGACGCCCCCCCGTCGGGCCAATTGCTGTTCAATAGTTAGCGTGTCGCGGGGTTGCGCGTGGCTAGACAGAAAGAAACCAATGGCGAATAGTGTCGTGATGAGCAGCCGAATCATAAGGTCACAGGTGGGGAGACAGATTTATTGCTATAAACGCAATAGTCCCTCATCTGTTTGTTCTCAGTCGTTCAACTCGATTGGCTCCCTGCTGACACGTCGGAAAACCGACCGGGTAAGCCCCAACAGGATAAACGTCAGGGCAGTCATGTCGGTGGAGAAAAACGTACTGCAGAAATAATAGTACGGAAACAGCA
Source organism: Spirosomataceae bacterium (assembly GCA_022702045.1). Taxonomy (GTDB): domain Bacteria; phylum Bacteroidota; class Bacteroidia; order Cytophagales; family Spirosomataceae; genus Spirosoma. The sequence goes on along the minus strand of JAKONH010000181.1, from coordinate 7,875 downwards.
TTAGTCCCAGTGCAACCAGCCAGAACCGTTTGGTGTTAGGACTTAGCGCCAGCAATAGTAGCATCTGCGCCTGCTGAGTGTAAAAATCAGCAGGCGCAGATGCTGAAGTGATTCACCAAACAGGTTAATGACTCAGCCGCCAACCATAAACGGTAGTGGTGCGATGACTTCGGGGTATGTATTCAGCAGGTGAGCCGACGGAATCGGTTCCCGACTGAACAACAGCACGGTGGGCCAGAAATGAACCTCATCGCCGTACGGGCCACCCAGAAGGTGATTTCTGGCGATGAAAACCGCTGTCTGTACCAGACCAATCAGCAACAGGGCTATGGCTTGATATGATTTCATAGGGAGTAAATGACGGGTGGATGTTAACAACTACAAGTCAGGCATATAGTCGGATTACTGATTAGCAGCAGACGAGTTAGTTGAAAATAGATACTAATGCCTCACAACCGACTCGTCTCTCTATCGACCGGTAATCGAAAAGGTGACGATTAAGCGAGAAAGTTGGGTTGGCCGCGAATAAAAAAACCGGCTCTGCTGTGTAGCGAAGCCGGTTCGGAAGGGATGCGTACCCAGTTACTGGGTGATGACTTTTCCTTTCGGAAACTTAACCTCGTAGCGGAAAATCAGTGCCTGACTTTCGCCGGGCTTGAGCGACAGACGCCAGGTGAGTTTGCCCGTTTCCAGGTTGCGTTGCGCACTATTACCGTCAGTCAACTGGACGACAATCCGCTCATCGGTCGATACCGGAATCTGATCGTAGACCGTCAGGTTGACCGGCTCCTGCCGGGTATTGCGGAGCGTGATGCGGTACGCGTGGGCGTCGCGCTGACTACCGCCGAAGGTCTGCCGCGAGTTGACGTCTTCAATCTGTTCGCGCTTGGCGATGATGCGCTTGTCGCGGCCCAGCGAGAGCGACAGGGTGTCTTTGGCTTCGGCCAGACTAACCCGCGACTCGCCTACGAACGTGCCTTCGAAGTAGATGCGGGCCGTGCCGTTGAGCAGGTTCAGCTTGTCCCAGCCCGTGATTTGTGCGGTCAGGAAGGCATCGGGATCGAGTTTTGGCGTGATTTCGTAGCGGTACGACGCTGGCAATTCCGCTGTCTGTACGTCAACCAGTTGCGGACGACCGTTGGTCAGAATCGTGTACGGAATAGCAATGTCGAAGCTGATGTTCGTCGGCTGATCGACGGCCTTGGTAAACGTGGCGGTATTTGTCAGGTCAGCAGCCATTGGGGCAGCAATGACTTCTTCGGCATTGGGATCACCTTCCTGACTTGACAGTTTCGCGCGGGCACTTCGGCGAAGCATCGGAACAGTTTCTGGCGCTTCCTGATCATATTTGACCTCTAGTTTTGGATCGAAGAAACTGACATAATCGGTGTTTAGCGTAGGTTGCGAGCCGGGCAGGGCGGGGTTGGCTGTCGAGAGCGTGAGTTTGACGTTCTGCCAGTCGAAGCCGGTATTCTGGAACACTTGTGCTTTCATCGCCAGCGACGCAGGGCTTTTCGTATCCCGTACCCGCACGTCGTACACGGGCGACCACCCTGCACTGTTGACTATGTAGTTCAGGTTCAGCGATACGGCGGTGCGGTTTCGGGCGGTCAACGTCACCTCAATTTCGCCCACCGGCCGCTCCCGTTTAGCATCCTGCTCTTTTACCTGTGCATCCAGCCGATCGACGCGCTTCTTCTGCTCAATAATGCGTCGGTTAAGCACCAGCAAATCCTGCCCGATGCGGGTCAGGCGCTCGCGGTAGAAAGCGGCCATTTCCGCTACAGCTTTCACGGTCGCGCCCTGATCCTTCCCGGCTACTTCCTTGTTGGCCAGAATCAGGTTGCGCTCCTGCTCAAGCACATCTTTCTGTACCAGCAGCGATTCGTAGGCTTCGCGCGTCGTGCGGAGTGAATCGTCCAGTCGCAGCAATGAGGCCGGACGCGGGGCTTTGTCGAGGAAGTTGGTACGAAACTGAACACCCTGAATAACAGCATCGCCCTTACCCGACACCTGAATACTCTGCGGGTCGGTTTGAGCCGGCGCATTGTCGATGATAAGTCGGGTGGTTCCCGCGTCGATTGTCGCCGTAGCCTGCGCTGTGAGCTGCGCGCGATTCAGAAAGACGGTGGCCTGCCGAAGCGTAGCCTGCACGCGCAGCTCATCAGCCGACTGGGCCTGCGCAAGGGTGGATAGAAAAACGAAAAGCAACAACGGTAATCGGTTCATCGAACTTGTGTTTGTGAATGGATGTGTAGCCCGCGTTGGCGGCCACGCGGTGGTCGCCAACGTGGCGCGGACCGGTCTGGGCTATACTACTGACACTGATGCGCTGGCGACAGCTATTCCATAGACCCTACTCGATGGGGCTCCGTTTAATTCGGGTTGTAAACTTTTCAGTCAGGTTGGCTAACTAACCGATGGCAGAAACTGGTTGAGGGGGTGGTAAAGCGTAGAAAGCCGTATTTTTGCGCCATGATTTCCGCTAACGCACTACGCTCCTTTACCGAACAGATATTTCTGGCCATTGGCTGCTCCGAATCCGACGCCCAACTAGCCGCCGATGTGCTGGTCAGCGCCGACCTGCGTGGGGTCGACTCGCACGGGGTGGCCCGCCTGCCGGGCTACGTCCGGCTGTATGATCACGGCCGTATCAACCCACAGCCCCGCATTCAGATTGTCCACGAAACCCCGTCCACGGCGGTCATCGACGGCGATAAAGGACTGGGACTGGTCGTTGGTCCCTGGGCGATGCAGGTGGCGATCGAAAAGGCGCGGATGGCCGGAACGGGCTGGGTAGCCGTGCGCAACTCCAACCACTTCGGTATTGCTGGCTACCATGCGCTGCTGGCTGCCGACCACGACATGATCGGGCAGGCCATGACCCATGCGGCACCGCTTGTCGCACCAACCTATTCGCTGGATAAACTGCTAGGGACTAATCCGATTGCCGTTGCCGTACCGGCCGCAACCGAGCCAACGTTTCTGGCTGATTTCGCCAGTACAGCCGTGGCCTACGGAAAACTCGAAATCCTGCAACGCAAAGGACAGGACATTCCACTGGGCTGGGCGCAGGACGCCGAAGGCAACCCCACGACTGATGCAAACGCCGTTCGCAATGGGGGTGCACTCGTGCCGCTGGGTACCGACCGCGAACACGGTTCGCACAAAGGCTACGGGCTGGGCTCGATTGTCGATATTTTTTCGGGTGTGCTGTCGGGTGCGAACTACGGACCGTGGGTGCCGCCCTTTGCTACCGCCGGCTTCATGGCTGCTACCGAAGGCGTCGGGCAGGGAACAGGCCATTTCTTCGGGGCCATGCGTATCGATGCGTTCCGCCCCGCCGACGAATTTAAAACGCATATGGACACCTGGATTCAGCGCTTCCGGCAGGCCAGGGCGGTCGAGGGTAAGCAGGTCCTGATTCCCGGTGATCCTGAGCGGATGATGGAAGCCGACCGACTCGCCAGCGGTATTCCCGTGGTAGAGCCGGTGGTGAAAAGCCTGCTCGAACTGGGCGAACGTTTCGGCGTTGCCCTGGCGCAGTAACAGATAAAGACAACGCAGCCGGTCGTTGGTCTACAGTAACTGTAAGGCCAACGACCGGCTGCGTCATGAAATGACGGTAGGGTTATCTGGTAGTGACTAGCGACCCGGTGGAATGGGAGCCGGCGCAACGTTTGCGACCGGTTTCGTTGATTTGAGATACGCGAAGATGGCATCCAGATCCGCGTCCTTGATCGTGCAGTAATTGGGCCACGGCATGGGCGGCCACAGCATACGGTTAGTGGCGATACCCTTCGATTTTCCCTGCGTTAGTGCCCGCTTGAACTGATCTCTCGTCCAGTTGCCAATGCCCGTTGCGTCGGACGTAAGGTTTGTGGCGAACGAAACACCCCATGGTCCGGCGGAGGCTGTGTTGTCGCCATTGAATAGGACCCATTCTTCCAGAGCATCGGTGTTGGGTTTCGGCAGGGGACGGTCGGCCGGGTAGCGCTTTCCCCGTTATAGGTTCAGGCTCCTGAGTGCCCATGGCTTTGGGTGAATAACAGTCACCACAGCCCATCACCGTAACCAGATACTCACCCGCTTAATAAGCGCCTGATCGGGTGGAAGTTTAGCCGCAGTCGACGGCTGTTTGCTTGGTTTATCAGCAGTAAAACACAAACAGGCGGGGCAATTCAAGTGAACCACCCCGCCTGTTTATAGTCTGTTTGACCAGAACATTAGCTCACCACTTCCTGCGTTTTTAACACGCCAAGTTCGTGCCCTACTTTCGTGAATGCGGCCACGGCCCGTTGCAGGTGCTCTGGTTCATGGCTAGCCGAAATCTGAACCCGAATGCGCGCCTTTCCATTGGGCACGACGGGGTAGAAGAAGCCGATTACGTAAATACCTTCCTGCAACAGTCGGGCGGCAAATTCCTGCGCTAATGGGGCATCGTACAGCATGATCGGCACGATTGGATGTTCGCCGGGGAGAATATCAAAACCGGCTTCGGTCATGGCCTTGCGGAAGTAGCGCGTATTGCTTTCCAGCTTATCGCGCAGTGCTGTTGAGCTTTCCAGAATATCCAGCACACGCAACGACGCGCCAACGATGGCGGGGGCCAGTGTGTTGGAGAACAGGTAAGGGCGGGAGCGCTGCCGGAGCAAGTCCACGATCTCTTTCCGGGCAGCCGTAAACCCACCCGACGCGCCACCCAGCGCTTTCCCGTATGTACCGGTGATGATGTCGATACGACCCAGTACGTTCCGGTATTCGGGGGTTCCCCGGCCGGTTGTACCCATGAAGCCGCTGGCGTGGCATTCATCGACCATAACCATTGCCCCGTACTGATCGGCCAGGTCACAGATTTTGTCCAGCTGCGCAATGGTGCCGTCCATCGAGAAAACACCGTCGGTAACGATCAGCGTCCGGCGGGCCGATGAAGCCGCCTGCAATTGCGTTTCCAAGTCGGCCATGTCGTTGTGTTTGTAGCGAAACCGTTTGGCCTTACACAGACGAATACCATCGATGATCGATGCATGATTCAGTTCGTCGGAGATGATGGCATCCTCCTCGCCCAGCAGGGGCTCGAATACGCCACCGTTGGCGTCGAAGGCAGCCGCATACAGAATGCAGTCTTCAGCACCGACAAAGGCCGCCGTCCGCTGCTCAAGTTTCTTGTGAATATCCTGCGTACCACAGATAAACCGCACCGACGACAGGCCGAAACCGTGATTGTCGAGCGTTTCATGCGCGGCTGCTACGACGTCGGGATGCGAGGATAAGCCCAGGTAGTTGTTCGCGCAGAAGTTCAGTACTTCCTTACCGTCGTGCAGTACAATTACCGACGATTGTGGCGACACGATGATTCGTTCGGCCTTGTACAGACCTGCTTCTTTGATGGCTGTCAGCTCCTGCTGAAGTTGTTCTTTAATCGTTCCGTACATGATTATAGCGTTGGAATAAGCGTGCTGTACCGTTCAGTTAGTCGGGTAATCATTTCCTGCGTCATACTGGTCAGGTCGAACGCGGGTTGCCAGCCCCAGTCATGGCGGGCGACCGAATCATCGATCGATCGGGGCCAGGAATCAGCAATCGCCTGGCGGAAATCGGGTTCATACTGCACCGTGAAAGCGGGGAAATGGTGCTGAATGGCGGCTGTTAGTTCGGCGGGCGTAAAACTCATACCCGCCAGATTGTACGACGTCCGCACGCTGATACGTTCTTCGGGTGAATCCATCAACTCCAGCGTGGCCCGTAGCGCATCGTCCATGTAAATCATGGGGAGGAGCGTATCCGGTGCCAGAAAACAGGTGTACGGCTGTTCGCGAACGGCTTCGTGGAAGATGGAAACGGCATAGTCGGTGGTGCCGCCACCCGGCATCGACTGATAGCTGATCACGCCTGGATAACGTAGTGAGCGAATATCGAGTCCGTAGCGTTTGTGGTAGTACAGCAGCCAGTTTTCGGTGGCTACCTTACTAATACCGTACACCGTAGCCGGGTCCAACAGTGTTGATTGGGGTGTTCCGTCTTTTGGCGCGTGTTCACCGAAGGCCGCAATCGAACTGGGCACGAACACCTTCTTGATACCGTGCAGCCGGGCGACCTCCAGCACATTCAGGCTGGTCTGCATGTTCAGGTTCCAGGCCCAGATAGGATCGCTTTCACCCTTTGCCGACAGAATAGCGGCCAGATGGTAAATTTGGGTAACCCGGTACTTGCGCACAATGTCGACGAGGGCGTCGGGTTTGGTGGCATCAAGCAGCTCGAAAATGCCGGTTTCGGTTTGGGGCTTCCGTAGATCGGCCGCAACGACGTGCTGAACACCAAACTGCGCTTGCAGTCGGGGAAACAGCGCTGTTCCGATTTGCCCGTTGGCACCAATGACTAACAAGGTTTCTCGTTGCATAGTGTGAGAATAAGGGAATAGTTTGCCTGATGAATGGCTGCTACTTGTAGGTAGTCTTTGCGGTACAAAGTTATTTTTACGGTTAATACGTCGATAAAAAGATAGAATATTAGAAAATATTATTAATTAACATGAGTTATGTAGATAATTTAACGGTTTCTGATCGGTTACGGGAATCGACACGGAAAAATTTTCGGCATGGAACCACTGGACGCCATTGATAAGCAACTCCTGCGCCTATTACAGAACGACGCGAAGCAAACGACAAAAGAACTGGCAGCTCATTTGGGGCTGACTCTATCACCAGTTTATGAACGTATCAGGCGGCTGGAAAACCTGGGTTATATCAAACAGTACATCGCTGTTCTGGACAAAAATCTGCTAGGGCAACCAATCACTACCTTTTGCCAGGTTTCGATGCGCTACCACGACAAAGCCTTTATCGATAAGTTTGAGGAAGAGGTGCAGAAGCTCGAGGAAGTGCAGGAATGCTACCACATGGCCGGACAGGTCGACTTCCTGCTGAAGATTCACGTTGGTAGTCTCAACGAGTACCACGATTTCGTCAAATACAAACTGTCGCAGATTGAAAATATTGGTGTGCTGAACAGCACCTTCGTGCTAAAGGAAATCAAACGCAACATCGGCTATCACATACAATAGCATGTTGGGTGGGGCGAATACTAATAACGTAATGGTGAGTTTTGGTTAATAGCGTATCGTACGGCTCTAACAAACAGAGTGTACTTTAAAATAGCTGGGTATCACAGATAATTTTCAAACGGGTTTTGTGGGAAAATGAACTGGCAAATAATCAAAGAGGAGATTTACTATCAGGATGGTTCTTGGCGGGATATATATGTGTTAGGCACGACATGGGAGGACTGGCGTAAGTGGATTCTGTTGGTAAATCAAACGTATCAAGTAAAGTTTTACAACGGATTGACCCAGCAGACGGAGATCGGGATCAATACTGAAGCAGTACACAGCTATTTGACAGGCAAAACTGACCTGACGAACAGTGCGACTATAAAACTTGGAGCTATCACGATCAAGTGCTATTTTTTCACTGACCAAGAAATTGAAATTGATATTGACCCGAGGGAAATAGTATCTATAGAAGACCACAATCTATTGATTGAATACATGACTACAGTGTCAATATGTCTGAACAAACCAGTTATAATGACCGCTGAAAGTAGCCAGGATACTATTTATATTTTGATTGACGGAGAGAATGTAAAGTTTGTGTAAAAGTTAGTTGTACTATGTGGTCAGGCATACGAAGTCATTTGATGGCTGAACAGGCAGTTGCTGCCTATGACTTTCGATATTAATCTCTATCTACGGTGCTTCTCCAAAACAGCACACAAAAGAAGCGAAAAACTTTCCAACTACCGGAGTAAACTCATTTCGCCCACCTGCCGTTCTTGGGTCGATATCTACCTCAATTTCCTCGTCGGTGAAGAAATAGC
>JAKONH010000255.1 GCA_022702045.1 Spirosomataceae bacterium | reverse complement strand
GGTTTTTGCGGTAATCAAACGAGACCTGTGTGCTGGTTTCGATAGGCAGTTTACTGCGAAAATCCTCCTGAAAGTTGGTACGGATATAAGCTGTACCCAAGAAATTCTGGAACGTATTGGTATACTGAAAATTATCGATTTCCCCCTTATTGTCCGACGCGTTATTCCCCGACCAGGTGTTATAGTAATTCGAGCTGACGTTGGCCGACTGGTTGTAATAGGTCCAGCGGGCGGCTTCGTTCCGGTAATTGATCCCGTACTTAGCGTCCAGTTCGACAAACTTGTTGACCTTGTAGTTCGCGTCGAAATTCTGGAGTACCTCGATCTTGTTATTCAGTCCATCTGTGTATTCCTGCTGATAATATGGGTTGCTGGAGTTTACACTGACAAAGTCAGCCAATGGGTGAACCGCGTACGTACCATCAGCCAGCGGACGGGTCAGGTCAAAGAACGGCGACGTATTTAGGAAGCCGTATACAGCCCCGGTACCCGGTCCTGTACTACCACCTGTGCCGACAGCGTAGGTTGCGCCCAGACCCGGATGCAGCGTATTTTTCGTGTAAATCAGCTGCGTGCTGGAACGGATCGTAAAGTTTTTGAATAATTCCGTACCAATGTTGGCCGACAGGTTATTACGGTCCAGATACCCGTTTTTCAAGATTGGCGTTACGGTATGGTTGTTCGACGCCGTAATGCTGTAATCACTCTTTTCACCACCACCCGAGATGGTAATGCTATTGTTGCTCGTGCTACCCGTCTGGAATACCTGCTTGAAATGATCGTAGTATTTCAGGTTAGCATCGTAGGCTTTACTGTTGTCGTTGTTGATATTCTGGATGGCGTAACGCGTAGCTCCCCCGTATTGATACGACAGACCCACGATAGACCCGTTTTCGTTGTAAGCCAGCGGCTGACCCGTTGTCGCGTTGATGATATTGTTGTTGGCATCAGTCAGCCATGAGTGCTTGTCGGCCTTGTGTACGTTGCCGGTGTTCAGGAACTGGTTGGTCGAGTAGCTACTTGAGAAGTTTACGGATGTACGACCTTTCTTACCTTTCTTAGTGAAAACCTGAATTACACCGTTGGCCCCCTGAGCACCGTAAATCGACGATGAAGCGGCACCCTGTACGACCTCTACCCGATCGACGTTACTCAGGTCGAGCGAGTTGATATCGGTGCCAGCCACCTGTACGCCGTCGACCATGATCAGTGGGCTCGTACTACCCTGCACTGAGTTGATACCGCGCAGCAAAATATTGACGGGCGCACCGGGGTTGCCACTAACCGACGAAATCTGCGCGCCCGGAATTTTGCCGATCAGCGCCTGATCAATCGATGCAGTTGGCGTCTGTGGCAGGTTCTTCGACGATATGCTTTCCACAGAAATACCAAGTTTGGCCTTGCTTGTTGCAATACCACTACCTGTCACGACAACTTCGGTTAGCAGCTTGGAATCAGACGCCAGGCTAACGTTTAGCTCGGTATCATTTCGTACGGTTAACTCCTGCGTTTTGAACCCAACGAAACTGAATACCAGCACTGTACTATTATTATTCGGTACAGACAGTGAATACGTACCACCAGCATCGGTCACGGTCCCCCGATTGGTCCCTTTAATGACGACCGATACACCCGGTACGGCGGCCCCATCTTCGACCGATGTCACTTTGCCGACTACCCGTCGGTCCTGGGCCTTCACAATACTCAACAGTGAGCATACCAGCAGCATACTCATCCATAGAACTTTTCTCATAAGGTATTTTGCGTTAGGTAAGCAATAGGTACAATTACAAATATATCCATGTACATACTCGCAATATTATATTCCGCCTACTTTTAACCAATTTATAATTTATTTTATCATTACCATTTTACGCAGAACAATCTATTGCTATGAATCAAATAACAGTAAATATTTATCATTAACTAATTATTGTAATACATGATTATACCTATAATCCAACAAATAATGATCAGCAGGAAGTAGTACAACATCAATAGCTCATAGATCAGCTAGTAACCGCACACTGACTCGTGACTCCACCTCATCACGCGCATCTAATCCAGGGAAAGGTTATAAAAAAAGCTGCCTGATGACTTATCAGGCAGCTTGGCATCCTTACTTTTTCGTCGATAAACTAACAGCCTTGCTGCACAATCTGCTCGATTTCGGTACGCATGGCAATGGTGTGCCGGTAACCGATGCGAAACACGTCGCGGGCTTTGCTGATGTCGGTCGGGCCGAAGCCGACCAGATCAGTTGGTTCGATGAGCACATTGCAGCGACTGAATTTGTCGCGGGTCTTGCTTTGTACGGCTAGAATCAGGCTGCGTTCGATAACGCCCCGCACCGACCGGATCGGCCGCGACATACCAAATGGATTGCAGTGCGATGCAATCACCAGGTCGACTTTCTGTTCGATGGGCTCAATGGGCAGGTTATTCAGTACGCCCCCGTCGATATATTGTCGTTTATTGATGAGCATGGGCTCGAAGATACCCGGCAGGCAGCAGGATGCCAGCACCGGCCGAATCAGTTCGCCCTTCTCGAACAATATCTGCACGCCGTCGAGCAGGTCGACGGCAACGACGTGTAAGGGAATATGTAATCCCTCAAAGGAATCGTGCGGAATGTAGGTACGAAACAACTCGGTGGCGGTATCGAGCCGGAGTAAGCCCATGCGGTTCCAGGCCGGACGCAGGTGCTTCATAAACGACGACGACTCGAACAGCTTTAAGCTTTCGTCGGGTGTATAGCCCTGCGCAATCAGGGCACCCACGATAGCCCCGGCACTCGTTCCCGAGATCTGATCGAACGTCAGCCCCATCTCCTGAAGTGCTTTGATAACGCCCAGGTGGGCGATACCACGGGCACCGCCCCCCGACAACACCAATCCAATTTTCATAACAAGTAAGCTAGTGGCCGCGCCCGGCGAACAGGCCAGCTATTGTAATAACTCGGCCAGCCTACCGCTCTGTTTAACCCGGATTCCTTTTTCTGTTCGCTCCAGTACCGCTGCTTCGACGTACGGGTCGTGGTCGAACACCAGTATCCAGTTGCCGTCGACAGCCTGCTCCAGGTAGTGTTCTTTTTCGCTCATTGCCACCAACGGTCGGATGTCGTAGCCCATTACATACGGAATGGGTACGTGTGAAGCCGATGGAACCAGGTCAGCGCAGAACAACAACGTCCGGCCAGCGTACTGAATTTTCGTCAGCGTCATCTTTTCGGTATGCCCATCGACGTATAGCAGGTTTAGTCCGCCGATGCCGTGATCGCGCTCGTTCGTAAAGGCAAGGTGTCCGCTTTCCTGCAGGGGCACTAGGTTTTCGCGCAGGTAAGTTGCCCGCTCCCGCCCATTGGGCGTCATGGCCCAGTGCCACTGATCGCCGTGTACCCAATAGGTTGCGTTGGCAAAGGTCGGAGCCAGGATGGTCCGGTCTGTATCGGCGTACCGGACAGCGCCCCCGGCATGGTCGAAATGCAGGTGTGTCAGGAGTACGTCGGTGATGTCGCTGGTAGCATAGCCCGCCCGTTCGATTTCGCCCGTCAGCGTTTTGCCGTTAGGCAGGTCGTAAAAGGCGAAGAAGCGATCGTTCTGTTTGTCGCCGGTACCCGTATCGACCAGCATCAGCCGGTTACCGTCTTCGATCAGCAGGCAGCGTAATGCCCATTCACATAAGTTACGGTCGTCGGCCGGGTTGGTGCGTTGCCAGATCGTTTTCGGCACAACGCCGAACATAGCGCCCCCGTCGAGTTTGAACGGCCCGACGTCGATAGTTGTGAGTTGCATAGGAAACGGATTCGTAAAGCCCGACACACCGGGCGGTCGTAAGTATAACAAATTTCAGTCGACCAAACCTTTGCCCGGTATCAATCGTATTGATACCAGACGAGTGTTCATCGACCCGATTACGTATGAAACGCATTGTGCATAAGCACCCTCTGGCAATCCGGTGGTTTCACTGGATCAACTTCCCGATGCTATTTGTGATGATCTGGAGCGGTTTGCTGATCTATTGGGCCTACGACCCATACAAGATTCAGATCGGCGACTATGTGTTACTGTCATTTTTTCCCGACAGCTTTTACAAAGCGCTGAAAGTACCGTTCCGGTTGGCCGAAGGCATGGCCTGGCACTGGGTGTTCATGTGGGTGTTTATTCTGAACGGTATCCTGTACGTGGCTTATACAGTTATTTCCGGCGAATGGCGTCATCTGGTTCCCGATCGCCGTTCATTTCGGGAAGCAGGGCAAGTTGTATGGTATGACCTCGGCCTGCGCAAAACACAGCCGCCTTTCGTAAAGTACAACGGTGCGCAGAAGATTGCTTATTTCACCGTTATGCTGATGGGCATCGGCTCCGTACTGACGGGCTTTGCCATTTATAAACCCGTACAGATTGCTTGGCTGACGACGTTACTGGGTGGCTACGAGGCCGCCCGTCTGGAGCATTTCTTGCTAACCGTGGGGTTCGTGCTGTTTTTCGTTGTTCACGTCATTCAGGTAGCCCGCGCCGGCTGGCACAATTTCCAATCGATGATAACGGGGTTCGAGGTCGTTAAACCAAACGACCCTGAACGGCCAGTCAGTCAGCCAGTTGCGCCTACGCCCGATCCGACTCCCCCTACTCAACCCGCCTTGTCATGAGTCAGTCAACCGAACCTAAACTTCCCGAAGAAGACGTTCCCGAATCGGTTACGCGTCGGAAAACATTAATTTCATTTGGTGTATTTGCTCTGGCGGCTGCCGGTTCGACGGGCTTATACAAGTATATCGCTGATAGCAAAAACGCGCTAGGTGTGAAGCGCCCGCTTCGGCTGGTACTGAATGAAAATGAAACGGTTGCCAAAACTTATTTCAGCAACACGCATCTGGTCCCTACGTTCGACCCGAAACAGGCTGCCCGCCCGGCCCGCGTCAACGGCTACGAGGGTATAAAAAAACCGGTTGCCGACGACTGGCAATTGCAGGTCGAACGCTCTAATGCCGAGCCGCTGCTCCTGTCGATGGACGCGATTAAAGCGTTGCCTAAATACGAGATTACCTACGAGTTTAAGTGCATCGAAGGCTGGAGTCAGAAGCAGCATTGGGCTGGCGCGCGACTGTCCGATTTTTTGGCCATTTACAAACTCGGCACCCGTAGTGGCAACGCACCCAATCCCGACCAACCTGACGATCTGTTCAACCACGTCGGTATGGAAACGCCCGACAAAGGCTACTACGTGGGGATCGACATCGAAAGTGCCCTGCACCCACAGACACTGCTGGCCTACGAAAACAATGGGCAACCCATCAATGCCCAGCACGGCGCGCCCCTTCGACTGATTATTCCGGTAAAGTACGGCGTAAAGAATCTGAAACGCATCGGTCGGATTTTCTTCTCCGACGCACGCCCCCGCGATTTCTGGGCCGAGCGTGGCTACGATTACTACGTAGGCTTGTAAGTGTGAACTTGCTTATGCCGAACAAACGGGCAAAAACGTCCCGAAAGCATCATACATCTCAGAAGTCAGGCTCTCATCATTGGTTCATCAGAACGGGCTGCCTGAGACCTGAGACGATCCACAACGTGTTGCTTGTATGTACGGCCAATTCGTAGACGATATGTATCGACCAGCAGTTCATCCCCTCGCTGGCTCAGCACGTGCCGTGTATTAATGAAGCGAGAGCGGCTAATCCGTAAAAAATAGTTCGGCAATTGCTCCTCGGTCTGTTTCATCGTTAATCGACTCACTAAACTCGTTTGTCTCGTAACGATGCGTACATAATTTTCCAGGCTCTCTACATAGATGATATCGTTGGGGAGCACATCCTGCCAATTTCCATCGACCAAAATGCGGAACAGCCTTTCATTAGCTAACGCCGACAAATCCTTTGATGCGTTAGCTTGGGAGTCCGTCGATGCGCTGGCCTGCCGGTATAGCTTGTAGACCCCTAAACCAGTCAGCGTGAATATATAGTATTTCACCAAAAGGGGAACTGGCCAGGCTCGATTGTATAAATAATGCAAACTCAGACTCAGACCCAGACTACCGACGACCATAAATAAGAGAAGCCAGCCTACGTATTCACGTCGTTTATTTTGCTCGAAAAGACGCTCAAACAAAATCCGGTTATGAAACACTAACCAACAGTAGAGTAACCCTAAAAACAGATAGGGCGTCAGCTTGGACCAGCCCGAACGCAATTCCAAAGCATACATATCTGGCAGATAGGTCGCCAGCATCAAGCCGAGCAGCGCTACGCCATTGCGTATCCAGAAGTGCTTGGCCCAACGGGGTTGGCTCATCGTTTTTCTTGTAAAGATAGAAGCGTGACTAATGCACTTGGTCACTAGCCAATGCACTTGACCACATTTTGCTTGACCGTGAGCGACATAGGGCCAGACCTTTGAGCCGGGTTCTTCTTCAAGCCCGTTTTTTCATGGTCCGTCTACTCCCTTGTCGCAACCGCTTGTTTGCCGGCTTCATCAGTACGCATTTACTCATTCTGTGGACGACCGTATGCTGTCCCATCGCGTCGGTTCACGCCCGAAGCCAACTGGCCCATCAGGCCCCTGAATTTACGCTTACCAACCAATTCGGTCATCAAACGACACTTCATTTTCCCCAGCCAACACCCATATCGCTTCTGTTTAGTGATCGCCATAGCCGCTCGCTGGCGGGTCCCTGGCTAGAAGCCCTGACGGCTATTCCCGTACCTATTCGTACGATAACCGTCGCCTGTATCGGGGGGATACCGACGATACTGCAACCCATGCTTCGTAAAGCATTCAGCCAAGACAAACCCGTGCTGCCGGGCTGGAATGACGCCACGGCCAGACAACATGGGTACTCAGGTTGGTTTCTTCTGGTGCTGATCTCACCAACAGGACGAATTGTTACCACCAAAACTGCGACCTATTCACCAGCACGCCTACCGGCATTGATTAGGTTATTCCCCTGATGATAGCCCTTCCTTCACGACGCCGAATGCGCTCGGCGCGGAATTGTGAAACGCTCGAGTTTCATCCTGATTGTCACAGGCTTCCTGTTCGCTCCAACAACTCATTAGTCGATTACATTATGCTACCACCTACCAGCAAATCGCTCCCCCTTCTGTTAATGACGCTACTTATTGTACTGACCATCACGCGCGTCGGTATCGAACTAAGTGTCCATCTATTACCAATGCATCTTTCCTGGATTATGGCTTTTGGTTTTTACTATTTGAGTATAGAAACCGCGCTTTGGTTTCTTGAGACAAGAAGCGGCCTGTCGAGGCCTCAATACGCGTTATCCCTGAGGCCCTTACCACCCATGAAGCCCCTGCTTGTCGGACTGGTGCTGCCTGCGCTACTGCCGTTGGGGGTCTTTGTCTCTAACTATCAACAGGTACCTGCCGCTACCTTTGCTTACATCGTTGTTTTTGCGGCCATCAATCCCTTTTTCGAAGAAGTGTTCTGGCGTGGGGTGCTCAATCAGCTACCAATCAGTCGGGTAAAGCGACAGGTAATATCGGCTTTATTGTTCAGCTTTTCCCATTATTTTCTGTGGGGTTCCTATTGGCTATCGAACCCAAAAGTGCTGATTCCTACCTGTACAACTACTTTTATCATGGGTTGGTGCTGGATGTGGTTTTACCAGCGCGACGGCCGTTTATTCTATCCTGTTTTGTCGCACATGGCTGTCGACGTTTTCAATCTATCCATTGCCGTGTTTATGGGCATCGATCTGGTAGGCGCACGCTGACCGATGGCATTATATACCCCAATCAGCTACTCCCTAGCATAATGAATCTCGTTTAATGGCTACGCGTCTATAAACTCACGGACTGCGTACCAGCTTTCAGGGGTAGCAACTTGCCTTTCCAGCGTAGTGTACCGGTCAGGCCGGCGGGTAGGGTGACAGTGCCCGACAAGCTACCCGTTGCGGACTTCTGAAACTGTACAGAAATTTCGCCCTGCGGATGCGGCATCTTGCCTGTAATGTTAGTCAGCGAGCCGAAGCTGGGTTCGATACGGACGGTTTTAAAATTGGGTTCGGCGGGGCGAATACCACAGGTTGTCGCCAGCAGTTCGTACAGGGGCGATGCGCTCCAGGCATGACAGTCCGAACGCGTCGGTTCTGGATTTTCAGCGAACGTCGTCAGTCCCATCGCCAGCATATCGCGCCAGGGTTTCAGTTGCGGAATCAGCTGGTCACCCATTCCCGCTTTGCGTAATGCTTCGAACAGGTAAAACTTGAAATAAAAGGTAGCCTGTGTCAGACTGGTGTCACTGACGGTTTTCTGTAAGAGCGCGGCCTGCTGGGCAGCGGGTACAGCATCGGTCAGCACGGCCAGAATATTGGCATGCTGGCTAAAGCTGCTTTTCGCTGGTGTGTCAGCAAACAGGCTACGACCTGCATCGTAGCACTGCGCGACGGTGGCTTTATTTAACCGACGAGCCAGCTCCCGGTAATGTTCAGCGCGCTCGTTCTGACCGAAATGGGCCAGCAGGTCGCCCGCCCGCAGGTAGGTATACGCCTGTTGCAGCGTCAGAATGCTCGATCCACCCGTTTTTGCCCCGTTAGGTACACCACCGGACGTTTCGTTGGCAGCCCCTTTCCAGTCCGACCAGTCGACGAAGTTCCACCAGGACAACGGCCCGTTCATACCGGTTTTTGCCAGCCGCTGCTCATGCCAGTTCAGCACAGCTATCATGCCCGGCAGCATCGACTTCACAAACGCATCGTCGGTACGGTGCATCCAGTAATCGTGCAGCATGCAAACCCAGAATAGAGAGAAAGTCGGTATCACCTGAAAATCCGCCGAGGGGTAGCGACTTTGCGTCAGCCCGTCGCTGAACCGACTGTGGTCGTAGTCGGTAATCGCCTTACGCATCAACCGGTCGTCGCCCGACACGTAAAGCGAAATCAGGGCCTGAATGCGGGTATCGCCGGTATATTGCAGTTGCTCGTAGTAGGGGCAGTCGTAGTAGGTTTCACCTGCACAGAGCCGTGCCGTGCGCCAGCCTACGTTCCAGATTTTTTTTAGAGTCGAATCACTGGTCGTCACCTGTGCTTTTTCAACAAACGGGTAACCCGTAAACTGCCCGCTCAACTCAGTCAGCACCAAGGGTTCATCCCTCGTTTCAACTGTCAGTTGCAGGTAGCGATACGTGCGAAACCACAGCGGGCGGAAGGTTCGCCGGGCCGATCCATCAGCGATGAACTGATCGTCGAATCCAAGCATATGTCGCCCGTCTATCTCATTGCGATTTCCTTTCTTACCCACCTTGTCGATCAATGCTTCGGCGTAGGACAGCGTGACGGTAGCGCCTTTCCCCCCGCTAACCGTTAGTTCGGGATAGGCATTGGTCAGATATGTCTGATCGAGCAGGAAGGTCGCCGTTGTGCTGGCAGGAACGGTAACGGGAGCGTTGCCCTGCAGAAAGGCATTCGTCATCGACACACCCGACGTACGCCGGACGGTTTGCAGGCGAATCGGCTGCTCAGCCATCATCGGGATTGGGCGGGGCATCAGCTGCCAGTTACCATCAGTACCGAACCCGCGTGGTTTGGCGGCAAACCAGAGTTGCTGGGCCGGTTGCCAGGTCGCATCATTGTACGCAACCTGTTCCCAACCCCACGGATACTGCGCAGCATCGACCCGGTCACCGTCGCCCACAACGATGTAGGTCTGCAGTTTGGGAATGTCGTTTTTGACGGGTGTGTAGGCTCGGTTCTGGTAGCTTTTCCAGCTATTGTCTGTGTTGGCCAGTTTCTCCGCGTCGGTATCGCCCTGAACGATAAAACCCGTCTGGTAGCTTGTCTGCGACACGGGCGTTCCTTCCCC
>JAKONH010000165.1 GCA_022702045.1 Spirosomataceae bacterium | reverse complement strand
GCTAAACGTACTTAGCAGCGCCAGCATCAGCGCCAGGCCAAAGTTCAGTGGCCGATCGGTAGTCAACACATAGAGCGTCAGTACCACCAGCACGATGATAGCCAGATACTGGAGCGTGTAGATAGCCGTGA
Organism: Spirosomataceae bacterium; assembly: GCA_022702045.1. Lineage (GTDB taxonomy): Bacteria > Bacteroidota > Bacteroidia > Cytophagales > Spirosomataceae > Spirosoma. The sequence goes on along the minus strand of JAKONH010000165.1, from coordinate 6,037 downwards.
AGGTGAGCAGATAATTTTGCGCCGTAAATAGCAACAGCGGCACTGGCAACATGCCGATCAGCGCCTTATCCCCCAGCGGCCGGGGTGTCAGTGCATCGGCCGACGGATCATCAGCCCGGCGTAAGGCTTTGTAAAGCAACCAGAAGATTAGTACCAGCCCCAGATTACCCCAGAGCATCAGCCCGCCAAAATTCAGACCACCCGTCAACACGTATTGCATCAGTACCACCAGCCGGGCATACACAACCCGGTGTTCATTATTAGGTCGTAGCAAAGCCGCCATCCGGTCGGCGAACGAATTGGCAGTCAAAAACCGGTCGAGGAAATAGGGAATATTTTCGTACTCGTCGAACCATGGGATGTTGTACCGCAGCGCGAAGAAGTACACAAAAAAAGCCCCGATGGGTACTAGCAATAGGGCTAACGTCAGCGGGCGACGGTCCAGCAGGCGGTACAATCGACTCATACATCTCGATAGGTTCGTTGAATCCGGTACAACTCGTACCAAATTTTAAACATATAGGTTGAGCTGATGCGGGAACCGCTTTGCTCGACCCACTGCCGCAACGGGCGTTCGATCACGCGTTTCACTACTTCGGCGCGGCCGTGCTGCTGAATCAGCCGGGCCAGCAATTCCACGTCGAACAACCAGGGGCTAATAAACTCGTTTCTGAACAGCGACGCTACCGCACGGCGTCGAAACAGCTTAGCTCCGCATTGGGTGTCATAAACGGGTAGCTTCAGAATGTTACTAATGAGCGTAGCAACAATCCGACCGGTATAATGCCGGAATAGCTTACGGCGAATGTCAACGCCAAGAAATTTGATTCGCGACCCCATTACCAGATCAAGCTCGGGTTGCCGGTCGAGCGCGTCGACCAGGTCGTCGATTGCATCGAGCGGAGTGGCCAGGTCTGCGTCCAGAAAGCCGATGTAATCGACGGGCTGCTGCGCGACGTGCAACATACCTGCCCGGACAGCTCCCGCCTTCCCCTGGTTCTGCGACAGAATCAGGGCCTCGACACGGCCTGGCTGTTCGGCCTGCAATTGCTCCAGCATTGTACGGGTCTGATCGGTACTGCCATCATCGACAAAACAAAACCGCATCGCTGCCGTCTGCTTCAGATACGCCCGAAACGCGTCTACTGGCAGTCGACCCGCTTCGTTATAACACGGTATAATGACACAGACGCTGGACATTTAGTCATGAATTTAATGGTGGTCAGTACTTAATCGTTAACGGTCGTGTATGGTAAGTCAATAAACTAACAACTCAGTTGTCGGCTAAACCCGCTACTAGTTATCTGCGGTCAGCAAAACGGTTTTATGGTGGTAATAACCAGCCTGACAGCGATTCCACCAGTGCTGACTATCCGTTTTAATATCCTCGACGACAAGAGTAGCCGGATACACACTGATCGGCGCCAGTTGTAGTGTATCGCCCGACTGCTGAAGCTGTCCGTGTCGCTGGCTCATCTCCCGATCGTATGTAGCCGCGTCGCCACTGAGCAGGTCGCCGTATTGCAGCTTGATCGTCGGGCTCACAACGATACTCGCAATCAGCCATAAACCAGCAACGCTCTGCGCCAACGTCGATACCGGTGCCCCGGCATTCAGCCAGCGTCCGGCCGTTCCCTGACCGCGCATCAGAAAGCCAACCCATGCCGTCAGCACTAAAAACCAGCCGAACAGAAACACGAGGTATGTCAGGTTCATCACCCGACCCGGTGCCGTACCCAACCCGTAAACCGACGGAAAGGTCAGCACCAGCAATACGCCGGCCCAGATTAGTGTCAACAATAAAACAGGAAGGTGGAAAATAGTCCGTACGGAGCTGTCCGCCCGATTAAGCCGAACCAGCAACGGCAGACTCAGCAGTGACAGTGGAAGCACGGGCGTCTGCCCAAGCCAGACCAGCACGGCCTTCATCAGAATACCAATCGTTTGTCCAAGTGATACGACAATGTTACCCTGTATCTCGTTTGACCCCAGTCGAATAGCATTCCCCGGTGCACCGAACACCAGCCCCGCCGATGCCAGCGCCACGACCAGCATAGCCGCCAGAAAACCATCGAACGTACGTTGAAATACGAGCCGATAGCCAGCCATCGCCAGTATCATTCCGACCAGCAGCACCAGGATAGTTTCGCCCGACCCGACGATAAAGAAAACCAGCACACCGGCCCAGAAAGCATTCAGGTTGCGGTACAAGCCAGCCGGAAGACGGTACCAACGCATAACGATGGCCAGCCAGTAAAGCGTTAACGCAGCCGGAATGGTGTAGGCGACAACCGACGATGTCCAGAAAAATCCTTCTACGGTATTGGGCAGTGCCACCATGTACGTGAAAAACAGCAGGCCCGTAGCCGTCAATCTGGATGCACGCGAATGATCACGCAGTAGCTCATTCATAAAACTGTACATCGCCAGCAGAAACCCAGTCACGGTTAGTGCCGGAATCAACCGGTAACCGTCATACCACCCCCAGACCAACGGGCTGCCGTGTACCAGCATGTTGGAGAAGTAACGGCCCGTCCAGCCATTATAATACAGTTTTTGCGCAGCCCAGAAGCCGTAACGTACCGCCGTGTCGGCGAAGCAGTAATCGTCGGCGGCCGACGGATGGTTGTGTGCCGACAGTAGCAGCAGGGGCAGATAAGTCAGCGCAACGAACAGACCGGCTGTTATGGTAATCAACCGGTCAGAAAAAAGATGTTTCATGCAGTGTAGTGACTGCCATACAGCCTTTTACCGCTACACCGGCTCGACTTTAGGCCGATCCAGAAATGGGTAAGATAGTACCGCCAGCAGGATAACCAGTGTACCCAGATAGAAGCCAGCCGTCATGCGTTCCGTGTCGCCAAAGACCAGTACAGCTAGCAGAATTCCGTACACTGGTTCCAAATTTACGGTTAATATGGCCATGTACGGCGAAAACTTACGAAGTAGACTCACCCCCACCGAATAGGCGTATACCGTACAGACCATCGACAGGATACCCAGCCACAGCCACTGCGCAGCCGTTTCGGGTATAAATTGCGTGACCTGCCCAGGGTCGGCGGGTAATACATACCGTACAGTCAGCCACAAGCAAAGCGCCCCGACGGTAGCCCCCGCCATCTCGTAAGCCGAGATCACCAGCGATTCATAGCGCTGCGCAAAACGACTGTTGATAATGGTAAACAACGACGACAGCATAGCCGAGAAAACAGCAACTGCCAGCCCGACAACCTTGTCGAATTCAAAGCGAAAAATCAGGTATAAGCCCGACATCACGACGCCCCCCAGTATAACTTCGATCAGCCGAACGCGTCGACGCAACACGATCGGTTCTAGCACACTGGCCCACAGTGAACTCGTTGCCATACCGGCCAGACAAACCGACACGTTGGCGAGCCGGGCCGCCAGAAAGAACAGTACCCAGTGCAGGGCAATGACGCCCCCCGTTGCCAGCAGTTTCCAGCGGTCGGTGGGTGAAATGGCTAGCGACTGTTTCCGAAAGCGTAGCACAACCAGCAGCCCAATCGTAGCCAGTCCCGTTCGAAACAATACTACCGCCGAGGCATCGAGGGGTTGCAGGAGTTTACCCAGAATAGCAGTAAACCCCCAGATCAGAACGATAAAGTGAAGCTGAAAATAGTCAGTAGTAGTCGCTTTTGTCATAATTGTAGCTTGGACCCGCGCCGGCGGACCGGTCCACGTCCGGCCAACTGTATCAGGTGGCAGCTTTATTGGTCGCTGTCGCGCCCACCCGGACGTGGACCGGTCCGCCGGCGCGGGTCCAGGCTACGCATACCGCACCCAATAGACGTTGGGCTTGGAATGCCAAATCACCAGTTGCTACCTTACCTCGGAATGGTGTTGTAGAGTAGCAGGCCGATGGCCGTAAAAATAAGGTTTGGTAGCCAGACAGCCAGAATTGGATTAAGAAAGCCTTCCTGCGCGATCCCCTTGGCCAACATAAAAAACAGCAGGTAGGTAAACGCGAGAAAGAAACCCAGCGCCACCTGCCAGCCGACGCCCCGCCGACTCTTCCGGGCCGACATAATCACGCCAATGACCGTCAGGATGATAATGGCAAACGGGCGGGTGTCGCGGCTGTATTTTTCGATCAGGTATGTTTCAACCCCATCGGCCCCCCGGCTTTTCAGCAGGTCGATGTGTTTGTTCAGTTCGGGCAGCGTCAGCGTCTCGAACAGGTTGAAATCAGAACCGAAATCGTCGGGTTTCAGATTCAACGTCGTATCTGCGTGCGTGCCGGGCGTCAGCGTTTCGGTCTGTCCGTTGATCGACCGGACTGTATAATCGTAGATACCCCACTTTTTCTTTTTGCTATCCCACTCGATACGGTCGGCCGAGAGTTTGGCTTTCAATTGATTCCCCTCTACCCGCTCTAGCGTAAACTTGTAGCCCGTGTTACTCAGGTTATTATAGCTTTCCAGATACGCGTAGGTATTCGGGGCAATCTTGATATGAACGTTCCGCCCTGAGTACGTGTACGGATTGTTGATGTATTTGATCTCGAAGGCGATCCGCGTTTTATTGGCCTTGGGAATGATGTAGTTAACCATAAAATAGGTCAGTACGGCCAGCACCGACGCGCCTAGTAAATACGGAAACAGCAACCGAACGAAGCTGATGCCACTGCTCAGCGCGGCAATGATTTCAGTCCGGGCCGCCAGACGCGACGTCAGAAACACCGTCGCGATAAATACCATCAGGGGACTGATATAGTTAGCCCAGTAGGGGATAAAATTCAGGTAGTACTGCCCCAGGATCTCAGCCGACGTTACGTTGTTTTTGTGGAAGTTATCCACCTTCTCGGTATAGTCAATCATCACCACCACCAACACGATCACCATCACGACGAAGATGTACGTCTGCAGGAAGCGCTTGAGAATATACCAGTCTAATAGTTTCATTTAAAAATCGTTTTCAGTATTCAGTATACAGTTTACGGTGTTAAGTCAATGGCCTTTCAGTTAGTAAGTCGCGCCGGAGGAACCGTAAACCATGTACGATGTACCGTAAACCGTTTATTCCACCAGCAAATTTCGGGCGACTTCGTGGCTGACAAAAATGGGTTGACCGGTCTCGCTGACGACGCGTACCGATCGGTCGAACGGATTGATTTCACCCAGCGTAACGGCACAACCCAACGTTAGCTGACAGCGATCGAGGTGTTGCAGAAACGCGGTCGAATGTTCCAGCACGCCCATCAGCCGCACCGCTTCGCCCTCGTTCACATCCGACAGCTTTCGGTATTCTGTTTCGGGCATCTGCCCGGTCTGCGTCGGGATCGGATCGCCGTGAGGGTCAAACTGCGGGTAGTGGAGAAACGCATCCAGCCGGGCCGTCAGTTCGTCGGAGCGAATATGTTCGAGTTCTTCGGCAATGTCGTGAACGGCGTCCCAGCCGAACCCCAGCTTATCAACCAGAAATACTTCCCACAACCGATGCCGCCGGATGATCTGCAGTGCCAGCCGTTCACCTTCTTCTGTTAGCCGGACACCTTGGTACTTTTTATAGTGAATTAGCTCTTTATCAGCCAGTTTTCGGAGCATGTCCGTTACGGATGCTGCTTTCGTAGCCGTTACTTCTGCCAACGCATTCGTACTTACGTCCCCATCCTGCCGCAGCGAAATGGCGTAAATCGTTTTCAGATAGTTTTCCTCCGTGAACGAATGCATGATACTACTCAATAGCCTGTAAACGACCGTCAAGCCGTTTTTGATTCATCCGCAAAGGTACCTTTTGTGTTAAACTTTCTAAAAATTTAGACTTATCTAAATTTTTATTTCAACATTCCTTATCTTTAATACGTTAAACAATTGGTTTGCATTAGTAGCGTGAATGAAAGGGGTAAGATGAACGAAGAAAGACGTGCTGGCTTATTTCTTTTCTCTTTCATTTCACGTCTTTCTTCTTCTTACATGAACGTTACGAATACACCAGTGAAAGGATGGCGACAAGACAATACGACCAAGTCGCTGTCTGAAGTACATGGTTCTATTCCGGTACCAGCCAACGCTGGCTT
>JAKONH010000128.1 GCA_022702045.1 Spirosomataceae bacterium | reverse complement strand
AACGGTTTTCCCAGTGCTACGCACACATCGTTGACCAGATACCGAACTTTGAAATTGTCCGTACAGTCGACAACGATATCGTATTCCTGAATGACCGTCCGGGCATTACCGGTGTCGAGTGCAGACGTGTACGTATCGAAGGTTATGTCGGGATTAAGCCGATTGAGATGGGCAACAGCGGTTTTTGCCTTAGGTTTGCCAACCTCATCGGTTGTATACAGCACCTGCCGCTGCAGGTTACTCAGATCGACAACGTCGGGGTCGATAACGCCAATTGTACCAACGCCGGCCGCCGTCAGATAAAGTAGTACCGGGCAGCCCAGTCCACCGGCACCAACGACCAGTACACGGGCATTTTTAAGGCGAAGCTGTCCGGCCGTTCCTAGTTCGGGTAAGTTCAAATGTTTCTGGTAACGTTGCTTTTCGGCGGGGACAAGGGTAGTCGCTTCCATAGGTTATTCGTTAAGCTGCAATCCTATTGTATACTGCTATAATCCAACAGTAATCAGACGGCGAAAATTGCATTGTTTGGCAAATATAGATTCATGAAAAATTAATTCATCTACATATGTTATAATAGAACAGACGCTGGCTTTGTACGAACGGTTGTAACAGGTTTGTTCAGTGATGATGGACAGCGGGCGCTGCGCAGTTGTCGGTGCTACAGCTGTTAGTAGCCAGCTCTGTTTCTAGTGTCGCGTGCCCAACGTTACGATGCTCAAGCCGATGGCGAACATCGGCTTTTAGTCGTTGCTCATCGGCAGATGACAGGCCAGGGGTCAGTACAAGATGAGCCGTCAGCGCGTTTTCTGTGGTGCTCATCGCCCAGATATGCACATGATGAACATCCTGCACACCTGGAACGGTTCGTATGTCAGCAACCAGTGCGTTGAAATCCATACCGGAGGGAACACCGTCGAGCGAAAGCCGCAGACTGTCGAACAGCAACCGCCAGGTCGACGCCAGAATGACGATACCGACGAACAGACCAATGATTGGGTCGAGCCAGGTCCAGCCCGTGTAGCTGATCGTTATACCGGCGATAACCACCCCCAATGATACCAGCGCATCGGCCATCAAATGCAGGTAAGCCCCTTTTACGTTCAGGTCGTGATCCTTATCCTGGAAGAACAGCAGCGCCGAAATCGTATTGACCAGTATACCGGCTCCGGCAATCCAGGCCACCTGCGTACCCGCTACCGGTTCCGGAAAGCGAAACCGCTGTATACTTTCCCACAGAATTACGCCGACAGTGATGAGCAGGACAACCGCGTTAGTCAGTGAGGCCAGCACCGTGCTTTTACGGTAGCCATACGTAAAGGTAGGCGTGTTGCGAACTTTAGCCAGCCGGAACGCCAGCAGCGAGAGCAACAATCCGGCAACGTCGCTAAGGTTGTGCCCCGCGTCGGCCATAAGCGCCACCGAGTTGTAATACATGCCCATACCGAACTCGACCACTACGTAAAGCGTGTTGAGCACGGCACCGATAATCAGGGCTCGGTTGACGTTTGTCAGGGTTACCGGACCGTGGCTATGTCCGGCATGGCTATGTCCGGCATGGCCATGTTGGGCATTGTCGTGATGATCGTGGGCCATTGAACGAGTAGGTTAATCATGGTAAATATCGCGAATGCAGTTGGTTTGTTCAGCTACAGCCCCGGTAGCCTATCTTTGTGTGGGTTGTGTGTATGTAGCTGTTGTGTAACCTGGACCTCCAGGTTCGGGCTATATGCACCTGCATACACCCTGTCTTAAAACTCCGTAAACCAAATGCAGTCAACACGAAATATTCTGTTCAGCCTGAGCTTGCTCGTTGCCGTTAGTTTCGCCTGTGGGTCAAAGAAAGAAGAAGCCAAAACCAACGAAGCCACGACGACCGATCCGGTGAAACAACTGGAAGAAGCGGTTATGGCACAGCACGATAGCAGCATGAGCCTGATGGGCAATATTGCCAAGCTAAAGAAGCAGGTCGGTCAGAAAGCGGCCGGTGGGGCAGCCGGTAAGGTACTGATCGACAGCCTGACCGTTGCTGATGAGGCCATGATGGACTGGATGCAGCAATACAACGGTGATACGCTCGGCAAACTCGATCAAACTAAAGCACTGGACTACCTCAATAGCCAGAAGAAAAGCATTGATCAGGTGCAGCTACGAATGAAAAAAAGCATCGCTGACGCTAGTCAGTATGTGAAGTAGCACTGGCTGACAGGCAGGTGGGACCGGGGGCTGGTTTAGCATTTTTTAACGAAATAGAACGAACGATTCATCGTTATTCTACCAAGCTAGTTTCCGTATGCCTCGTCGTGTGCCGCCTATAATTCAGTTCATTTTCTACGGCATGGTCGCGTCGTGTATAGGGGCGCTGGCCGGGCTGATTCACGAATTACTGCATAGACCACTCGATGCTGCCAGCGCGCTGATCTGGTTATTTCTGATGGGCGTTAGTGGGGGCATTGTTGCGCTGGTATTGATGTACAAGTGGAATCGGCTAGGCTAAAGCCAACTTACGATCTTCGGTTTAGGGTTGACAGTTTACGGTAGCCGCTGTGAACGAAACGCCTTGTATCGTAAGCCGAAGACCGGATACTGTAAACCGTATACCGAAAGGACATGCTACGTTCCCTTCTCGCTCCACTGTTGGTCGCTGCCCTGTTTGTCTGGGGCTTCCTGGCCTGTCATCAAAACGATGTTGCCGCTACCCAAACCGGGTCGCTACAACTGCATTTCGATAATGTAGTCGGAAATAGCAACCTCGTTTTAAACACTAATACGTATCAGAATGCAGCGGGCGAATCCTTCAACGTCAGCAAATTCAATTACTTCGTCAGTAATATCCGCTTGCGTCGGGCAGACGGTACTGATTTCATCGTGCCGCAGGATAAAAGCTACTTCCTGATTGAAGAAGAGCGTCCAGCTTCGCAAACACTCGCGCTGATGGGAATACCCGTCGGTACGTATACCGGTATCGGCTTTCTGATTGGTGTCGACAGTGTACGGAGCCTGGCTGACATAAGCCTGCGAACGGGCGTGCTCGATCCCGGCACAACCGATCATGACGCCATGTACTGGGATTGGAATACAGGTTATATCTTTATGAAGCTGGAAGGAACGTCGGCCGTAGCGCCGGCGGCTCAAAATCGTTTGTTTCAATACCACATCGGCGGATTTGGCGGTGGCTACGATGGCAAAAAGACAATTAATAACTTGCGGTCGGTTGCGTTGCCGTTCGGTAGCGATCAACTGGTGATCGGTAGTAGCCTGACGCCAATCATTGATTTTCAAACCGACGCCTTGCAAGTCTTCAATGGTCCCAACAAGCTAAGCATAGCCCAGAACTCGTCGGTCATGTTTGCTACACTGTCGGGCGGTATTGCCGATAATTACGCCAGTATGTTCAGTTACAAACGCGTCACGGCGGGGAGTAAGTAGGGTTGTAGTTTGTCGTTCGTGGTTCTTCCGGTGGCAACAAACCACAAACGACAAATCACGAATGACAAATCACGAACCCAAAAATAGATGAAATACCTGGGACGAGTTGGACTAATGGTCAGCATGGCGTTGTTTGGACTGGCGGTAGCGTGTCAGACCAAGCCCGGTGGCGAGCCAGCGCCTGACCCTACGCCCAATCCGCCTACAACGGGGGGCGGGGTTACGTACCAGACGACGCCTGTTTCCTTTCGGCAACCCGCTAACTTCCCGACACCGCTCTACAATCTGGATAGTAACCCGCTGACGGCCGAGGGGATTGCTCTGGGTAAAACGCTCTTCTACGATAATCACCTCTCGGTCGATACAACTGTCAACTGCGGCTTTTGCCATCAGCAATTTGCGGGTTTCGCACATTCCGACCACTCACTGAGTCACGGGGTAAAGGACCGAATCGGGACACGCAACGTGCCCAGCCTGCAAAACATGGCCTGGTATCGGGAGTTTTTCTGGGACGGTAGCGTCACCAGTCTTGATGAACTGCCCATGTCGCCTATCGCCCGGCATGAGGAAATGGATCTGCCTTTTGCCGACGCACTGAACCGGGTGCGAAAAAGTGCCAAGTATCCACCCATGTTCAAAGCAGCTTTCGGTTCGGATACCGTTACGACAGCTCGGTTCCTGAAAGCGATTTCGCAGTTTGTGCTGACGCTCGTCTCCGCAGATTCGCGCTATGACAAATACGTACGTAAGGAAGCCGGTGGCGACCTAACGGCCGACGAACTGGCTGGGCTGAGTCTGTTCCAGCAAAGCTGCGCCAGCTGCCACGCGACCGATCTGTTTACCGACCGGAGTTACCGCAACAATGGGCTGCCCAGCTCGGCCATCAACGATCAGGGGCGTTACACAATCACGCTACAGGAAAGCGATCGGCTGAAATTTCGGGTGCCCAGCTTGCGTAACGTCGAACGGACGTTTCCATACATGCACGATGGTCGTTTCCTGACGCTGGAGCAGGTATTGAAACACTATGCCGGTGGGGGCGTGACCGACAGCCCGACGCTTGATCCGCTGCTGAAACAGAACGGCAAACTCGGCATGGCGCTGACTACGACCCAACAGGCACAGCTTATTGCCTTCCTCAAAACACTGACTGATAATACATACCTCACCAACCGCGCGTTTGCTCCCAACTAAAGTGCTGACCGATAGTTACAATTAGGAACCTAATACTGTCATCAACATGACCATTCTGGTAGCAGGAGCCACGGGTAATCTCGGCGGTCGTATCATTAAGGCACTGCTTGCGCGCGGAGCTGCTGTGCGGGCGCTGGTCCGTACAGGTACCGATCCAAAAAAGCTGGAGAAATTAACAACCTCTAATGTAACGATCGTAGAAGCTGATATGACTCATCCGGGTCAGCTAACCGTTGCCTGTGAAGGTGTCGACTGTGTCGTGTCGGCGTTGCAGGGGCTTCACGACGTAATTGTCAAGCTGCAATCGCGGTTACTCGATGCGGCTATCGAAGCCGGAGTACCCCGGTTTATTCCTTCCGATTTTGCGACTGACTTTACCACACTACCCGCTGGCGAGAACCGCAATTTTGACTTACGCCGGGAATTTATGGAGTATATCGACTCGATGCCGATTCGGGCCACGTCGATTATGAACGGTGCGTTTGCCGATTTACTCATGCGCGACATGCCCCTGCTCGACTTCTCGAAGAAACAGGCAGGTTACTGGGACGACCCCAATCGGCAGGCTGATTTTACGACGATGGACGACATCGCTGCCTACACGGCCGCAGCCGCGCTCGATATCGACACGCCCCGACTGTTGCGTATTGCCAGTTTTCAACGTAGCCCGTCCGAACTGGCAGAAGCGGCTAGTGAGGTAACGGGCGAATCGTTTACCCTGGTCAACATGGGCAGTCTGACCGATCTGGCTGCGTACAACCGGCGCGCGCGGGCCGCCAATTCCGATGGTGAGCAGCAATTGTATCCGCGCTGGCAGCAGGGGCAGTACATGCAAAGTATGTTCAGTACCCTGAACGATCCCCTCGACAACGACCGCTACACCGGCATTCAGTGGACAGGTTTGAAACAAGTGTTGTCGGCCCGAAATAACTAGTACAGATAGCGCGTAGCGGCATCTATAAAAGGTTTTGGAAACCCTTTGTAGATGCCGTGAACTAGCCGGCAAAGAAAGCAATCGCCTTCTTTCGGAAGGTAAGCCAACATCTTTACAAACCTACTCCCGCATCAATAGGGCTATACATCTATAAATTCGCCCTGATTAACTACGATCGGATTGCCACAGTTAGTGATGGCTTCCAGAGCAGGAATAAATAGTCTGCCGAAATCGGTTAGACTGTAAATGACTTTAATCGGTGGCTTGTCACCATACGCTTCCCGTGTTATCAACCCATCCTTTTCCAGTTGCTTCAACTGCAGGCTCAGCGTCATCTCCGTTACCGAAGGCATTTCCTTATGGAGTTCGTTATAATGCTTCTCTGAGGCCTGCAAAGATCGAAGACTAGGCGCCTTCTCTTTGCCCCCGATCAGGTTCATAACCAGACTGGTTGTACAGGATATACCTTATCACTGACCCGCATGTAATTGCTAAGACACTCTATTTTTATGGCCATAATCTGTAACCTATTGAAAGCGGTAGGTATTGCCGGTCAGCGCGACGGCAGCTAGGTTTGCGACTATAAACTTTACAGTTCGAACGTATCGAAAAATGGCTTTATTGATCTTGAGGCATCCGGCCTATGAACGTTCACTAGCCAACAGGCAGGTCGTCGAACACCTTCAGAATAGTGCATTCGTCCTCGAAATTCGATACATTCAGCAGCTCATCCTGATTGCCGGATCAACGCACGGGAAGAATAAAAAGCGGTACTGAGACACCAGACGGTTGTTTTTCAGTATCCTTTTTGTCAGTAAAATATGCCGGACATTCTAAAGCATTGGTTTGACGTTGTGTTCACCTATGGCTTCGCGTACGGTCACGGGGGCAACAAGCTAAAGGGCAAAAATTTTATGGCCAGCTTCACGATTGGCGGTCCGCAGGAAAACTATACGACGCTCGGTAAAAACCATTTCAGGGTCTACGAGTACTGCAAAAACCTAGAACAGACAGCCTACTTTGCGTAGATGAATTACATCGAGCCATTCCACTTTCATGGCACCTCGCTACATGCCGGATACACAGAACAGGATGTAGTAAGAGAAGCCAGAAAACGCGCGCAAAAATTAGTCGAGCGGTTTGCCAGCCAGCCGTAGCGTTAGTTAATTACTGACTTGGACAAGTACGTCACGGAACGGGGAGGTTTACTGACGAATTAAAAATTGATAGCTTGTTTCTACGCCCTTTTCGTTGATTTTACCCGGTGTCCAGCGCGGCATCAGACGGCCAACCAGCTCCATTTCTCGCTTCAACGTTGGGTCGCTGTCGTAGGTAGGGGTCAGCTTAATGACCTTACCCGTAGGGTCAATACTAGCTGTCAGCCACATTTTTCGAGGCAGTTTTATAGAGCTTTCCGTTACTTCTGCCTGGCCAATGATGAAGTCGCTTAACTTGCCGTCCCCGCCCGGAAAAGCTGGTATTGATTGTGTTTTGACAGCTATAGGCCCCGTTGTGTTGAACGTAACGACTGGCTTTCCACTGTTAAAACCAGACTGGCATAGACCGACTTGTAGGCTAACGAAAGTCAGCAGTAAACTGGTAACAAAAGTGAAGGGCCAAACTAGGTAGAAGCGTGTTCTCATGGCGTTTTTTTGAGAAGATGTGCGCTACTCGAAAACGGTTGCATGGCTCGTACTTTTTCATTCACTCTTGACAAGTACATAGCAAGTTCTCTACCGATACAGAACGACTGTTTATCGATTTGAAAGTCTGACGCAGGACAGCCCCCAATGCAAAAGCCAGCTGCCTGACGAAGCAGATAGCTGGCTTTAACAAAAATGCTGTATGTCGATCAGTGCGCGTGTTGCAGGCGGTGCTGCCGAATGTTCACAAGGTGGGTGAGCATAAGCCCGGCTGAGGCAACGTAACTAATGTATTCGAAAACTTCATCGACGTCCTCCAACAGGACAGAAGCGGTGAAGAGGCATAAAAATCCCCACAGTGACCGCCGGACCGCTGCCGATGCATAATGACGGGTAGCGAAGTAGACTGCGGCAATGTTGACGGCGATGAATACGTAGTCCAGACTCAGGTACCCAACACGAATATGATCGTTGGTTTGTAGTAGCCGCGAACTCATCAACAGCATTGGCGTGGCCACGCAGTGAACCAGGCACAGCAGCGAACCAGTGATACCAACGTAATCGGCTTTACGAGTCAGGAAATCGAGCTTCATAATTGGACAGCGAACGTACAGCGCGTCTTGAGAGACGTAGTGTGCTAACCGTTTTCTTTGCAACTAAGTTGCGAAACTACGAAAAAAGGTTTGTTGTCCGGCCCGTTAGCTAATTGATTTTACTGAGCAGCGAATAGCCCATTAGCTTGCCGTTTTTATTATACGTTTCTGATTTTATGTCGAACAACAAGTCATTAGTCCGGTAGCTGACCGTTTTCATCGTCGACCGGATTGGAATGCCCATTGCCCGGTTATCGAAGGCCACGTCGGACGTAATCTTGTAGGCGTTGAACGTACCGGCTGGCGTTGTAACAGACTCCTGTCCTTCAACTTTTCGATTGGTCATGGCCATGCTCATCGTCATCATGACGTTGCCTCCGTTCGCCATGTCGACATCCATTTGGCCATCGCTCAGACCAGTGCCGACTGATAGTTTCGCCGGGTAAACGAGCCGGTTGGTCTTTACAGTCATCTCCATATCTCTCGAATTCATGCTCGTCATGCCCTGCATCAGTCCTGACAGGTCGGCCTGTATTTCGGTACCGGTACAAGTGTAATGGATAGTATACGGCGTTTTGCTGCGACCCGCTTCGTCGGTAAACTGGGCCGTGATGTCCATAATGGTATTGCTGCCCTGTGTTTTGGCGTTGTCGATGTGGTAGCGGATACGGCCGGTTGGCTTGTCTTTGGCGTTAAACGTCGACAGTTCGTAGGTCATGCCCGGCTTGATAGTAAAGCCCATACATGACTGGGCAAACGAGAAAGCGGGCAGGAGTAGTAACAGGCTGATGATTAGTAGTTTCATGCGATATGGCGTGTTTTGATTAATCACATCAAAACTATCAAAATCGCTCAGTTTACTGGCAAGTCTTTGACTAACCGGCTGTTAGGCCCAGACCATGCTGACGACACCCAGAAGCATGATGAGCTTACACAAGTTGCTCAGATACCCGAAATCCCGGCGCGTATCGGCCCGAACAAGCTGGTAAACCAGCCAGCTGATGGGAATGAGTAGCAGTAGGAAAATCAGGTTTAAATGCAGGTTGGCCAGCGAGTCGGTGATTAGGAAAATGGTCAGAATCAGCGACGCTACGAGTACGTAGAGTAGATACTTCGTCCGACGCAGTCCCCATACGATTGGCAGTGTCCGACAGCCGAACCGCGCATCGCCCCGAATGTCCTGCATATCTTTGATGATTTCCCGAATCAGCGAAATACCGAAAGAAAAAACGGCGTATATCAGCAGCATGTGGGCATTCTGCCGGTAGTAAACGGCCAGTACGATCAGCGACAGGGCCGTCAGCAGCGACACAACGATATTGCCGATAGCGGGTTGTCGCTTTAACTTTGCCGAGTACAACCATAATAAGGCTACGCAGAACACATCGAGCATAAAGACCCATTTGCTTAGGTACAGGCCGATCAGGCAACCGATCAGATTGAGTAATTGATGCGTACCCATTGCCACCCGACGGCGCAGGTAACGGCCGATGATCACACGTTCCGGCTTATTGATCAGATCAATTTTGATGTCGAAATAATCATTGATGATGTAGCCGGCAGCGGCTATGCAAACCGTCGAGGAAGAGAGGAGCCAAATGGTCGGGTCGATAAGCAACTGTCGCCAGTCAAGCCGGGGGCCGACCAGAAAGATGCGCGCCAGAAATTGCGTCAGCACCACGATCATAAGGTTCTGTACCCGTACGAGCCGCAGAAAACCGAGCATGAAGGCAGGAAACGAAATAGGGTGACGCGCAACCATGTAGGAGAACTGGCTTTTGGCAAAACTAACGAATCCGGGCCAGAAAGGCGCAGACCAACTACCCGTCTACTAAGTAATGAACGGCCCCTTTAGTAGGCGGCAGGCGGTTTTGTTGACTGTATGATAATCGACGTCCGGGATTCTTTTGCCCGCCGTTTGTTGTTAGCGTAGCAACCGATCAGCGCCGGTACCGGAAGTGTCAGTCGCTGTTTACTTACTTGCCCGTTTATCCATGAAAATAGGTATTGTGTGCTACCCGACCTTCGGGGGCAGTGGCGTGGTGGCTACCGAGTTGGGAAAAGCACTCGCCAAGAATGGTCATCAGATCCATTTTATCACCTATCAGCAGCCTCCTCGCCTTGATTTTTTCAGCGAAAACGTATTCTACCATGAAGTAAATATACCCACCTACCCCCTGTTTCAGTATGCCCCTTACGAGTCGGCGCTGACAAGTGAAATGGTCAATGTCGTGCAAAACGAAGACGTTGATCTGCTGCACGTTCACTATGCTATTCCGCACGCATCGGCAGCCTATATGGCCAAGATGATTCTGCGGTCGCAGGGACGCACCGTACCGGTTGTAACGACACTGCACGGTACGGACATCACTCTGGTCGGTAAGGACGCTTCTTACGAACCAGTCGTCACGTTCAGTATCAATGAGTCGGATGGCGTGACGTCGGTATCGGAAAATCTGCGGCAGGATACCTACGCCCATTTCAACGTTCACCGCGAGATTGAGGTGATTCCAAACTTTATCGATCTGAGCCGGTTCAAAAGACAGAAAAAAGATCATTTCAAACTGGCCATCTGTCCGAACGGTGAAAAGCTGATCGTGCATACCTCGAACTTCCGGCGGGTTAAGCGGATCGACGACGCGGTTATGGTGTTTTACCATGTGCAGCAGGAGATGCCCGCCAAGCTGTTGCTGGTCGGTGATGGGCCTGAACGGGCGCGTATCGAGCGGCTGGTGCGTGATCTGGGCATCTATGATCAGGTACGTTTCCTGGGTAAGCTCGACGCGGTTGAGGAAGTACTCTCGGTTGCCGACTTGTTTCTGATGCCGTCGGAGAATGAAAGTTTCGGATTGGCGGCACTAGAAGCAATGGCCTGCGAGGTGCCCGTCATTTCATCAAACGCTGGCGGCCTGCCCGAACTGAATGTGCAGGGTGTCTCTGGTTTTTTAAGCCCTGTTGGCGACGTTGATGACATGGTGAAAAACGCATTGTACGTACTTGACGACGTCAATCTGCCAACATTCCAGGCGAACGCATTGGCCCGGGCGCAGGAGTTCGAATTGTCGAAGATACTGCCGCTGTACGAAGCGTATTACGAGCGCGTATTGCAGGAGTCGACAGCAAAGGTGTAAGTAAGCCCGGTTTGCCGTATCCAGCGGTCCGACGGGTCGGTTTTTAGTAAGGAATGCTGCGTGACTAGTCGACTAATACGTACCGAAAACTGTATACCGACCCGTCGGACCACCGTATACGGTAAACCAATAAGTTTCGAACAACACGATGAATCCAAACATACCGAAGACAGACCTGAAGCGGGTTGTGATCGTAGGCGCCGGTTTCGGCGGTCTGAAGCTAGCCCGCAAACTGGTTGGCATGCCGGAGTTTCAGATTGTTCTGATCAACAAGAATAACTTCCACGAATTTCAGCCGCTGTACTATCAGGTAGCGACGGCTGGTCTGGAAGCCAATTCCATTCTATTTCCCCTGCGGGCTGCATTCGGTGACAGGAAAAACCTGCATATTCGGGTTACCAACGTCACTGGTGTCCGCCCGGCCGACAAAGTGATTGACACCGAACTTGGCCCGATCGAGTACGACTATCTGGTGATGGCGACGGGGGCTGACAGTAACTTCTTTAACCAGCAGAATATCATCAACAATGCCATGCCGATGAAATCGATCGGTGAGGCCATTGCACTGCGGAACCGGATGTTGCAAAACTTCGAGGATGCGCTGAGTGTCGAAACGCTGGACGAAAAGGAAGGCTTTATGGACGTCGTGGTCGTTGGGGGCGGACCTACGGGTGTTGAACTCTGCGGCACATTAGCGGAGATGCGCCGGACGGTACTGCCCCGCGACTATCCCGAGCTGGACTTTCGCATGATGGACATTCATTTGATTGAATCGGGTGGAGAACTCCTCGGGCCCATGTCGCCCGAATCACAACAGCATGCGCTGAAATACCTGCAGGATCTGGGCGTACACGTTCGGCTCAACACACGCGTGCAGGATTTCGACGGCCGTATCGTAACCATCAACGACGGCACCACCTTACGAACCAACAACCTGATCTGG
Source organism: Spirosomataceae bacterium (assembly GCA_022702045.1). Lineage (GTDB taxonomy): Bacteria > Bacteroidota > Bacteroidia > Cytophagales > Spirosomataceae > Spirosoma. Next base: position 2,618 of record JAKONH010000128.1, on the reverse strand, counting down.
GCAGCGGGCGTGAAAGCCAGTGTGCTGGCGGGGCTGCCGAGTGAGGTGCTTGGGCGCGGGGGGCGTGTGCTGGTCGATCGCTACAGCCGGGTTAAGGACGTTCCCGATGTATTTGCGATTGGCGATGTGGCGTTGATGGTGGAAGATAAGTGGCCGAACGGACATCCGCAGGTCGCGCAGCCCGCCATCCAGCAGGGAAAACAACTCGCCAAAAATCTGCGTCGTATCGTACGAAACGAGCAACTGGAGGAGTTTGCGTATAAAGATCTGGGTAGTATGGCGACGATTGGTCGGGGCCTGGCCGTGGTCGATTTGCCATTTTTGAAGTTTCAGGGATTTTTTGCCTGGCTAACGTGGTTATTCGTCCACCTGATGGCGATTGTTGGCGTGAAAAACCGGTTGTTCATCTTTATCAACTGGATGACTAACTACCTAACGTACAAGAACGATTTGCGGTTAATCATTCGGCCGAAGCTGCCTAAAAATGTGATGGCTGCGATGGAGGAGGAGATGACCAACCACGCTGAGCCGAACAAAGCCTGACCCGTAGTTAGTAAACTTATTGTACTAATTGGCGAAGTAGACTCGATAAACGACTATTTTTGCCCCGTTACTTTTCCGTTGTGAATTATGGCAGCACGTATTGACGACCTGGAGACATTGGCAGGTCATGGCAAGACCCGGCCGAAGAATACCGGTACCAAAAAATTGTTTGATAACCCCATTTTGGAAGCGCTCTCACGGACGCATATCATGGTTCCGGTCACGATGTGGCTGATACTATCGGCGTTTTTATGCTGGTATGCGTTCAATTACACCGATATGGGGGCCAGTAAGATTACGCTCCTGTTTGTGACGGGTCTGTTTGGCTTCACCCTGTTCGAGTACATTTTGCACCGGTACCTGTACCACCTGGCGCCCACGACGCCGAAGCGGGCCAAAATTCAGTACACCTTCCACGGTGTACACCACGAATACCCGAAAGACAAAACTCGGCTTGCTATGCCCCCCGCGCTGGCTATCTTCGTCGCTGCGTTTTTCTTCGGTATGTTCTTTCTGATGATGGGCGAAGCAGCTTATGCATTCTTCCCCGGCTTTCTGGTAGGGTACACCGGTTACCTGTCAGCGCACTTCATCGTGCATGCCTACCCACCACCGAAGAACTTCTTTAAGCAACTCTGGATCAACCACAGCGTACACCATTACAAGAATCCGGATAGTAATTATGGTGTGTCATCACCATTCTGGGATCACATATTCGGCTCGTTCCAGAAGTAAGTTCGCTCAGTAAACGTTTCAGCCCCGGCCTTATCAGATCAAATCTGGAAGGGCCGGGGCTAAAACGTTTAGGAGATTCAATCTGTGCATCGCTGACACCTCACAGTCAGTTGTATTCGACTGCAACTACGGAGATTGGCGACGGGTATTCAGTACGTCAGATCAGTAGGATACCATTACCATCAACGGCACCAAAATCGTCTTTGATCAGGATAACATGACTACTAAGTAGACGATCTATACTTATGGTTATCGCATACTTTTGGTATCACCTTTTTTCTAAATCGTCCTCCCTATTTTTGTGCTAGGATGCTAGATTGATTTGCCTAAAATAACCGTTTCATCGTGCTCAGGTGGTTGATTAGGAATGGCTCAACTACAGATACAGAAAAGGAGCGTTTGATGAGAATAAATGAAGCCATCCTATAAAACACTTACAAGATCGTTTGGGTAAATAACATTCGATATAGTAATCTTATTGCAACTCACAGGTGGCTCAACGGGTCCTATCATAAATCTTTAACATGATGAGACGAATTACTTCTTTGTTAACTGTTATTTATGCGATTAATAGTCTTTTGAGTTGTGATCAAAAAATCGAATCGGAGTGTCGATCTGTTTCAGAAAGTATCTTCGTTAACGAACAACGTCCCTCTGACATAGAACCATTTAATTCTGACTCATGACGAGTGTTTATATTCGAGTCTGACTTCAAAGATACAGTTTCTGTATCAGCTGCTGATAAAATGGTGGCGAAAGGTTACTTAGTCACGAAGTCAAATGGTTTGGCTGGGCAACTGAAAATGAAGGCGCAATCGAATGAGAAAATAGTCATTAACACGTCTAATGGCTGCACTCATTTTAAGCCACGAGAGGGATATAAGTACCTGTATATTAATAGATCGAATAATAAAAATCGGACTATAGGGTACTCTAACTTCGGGCAAGGGTATTTTTGAAAATCTTTGTTTTTTGCTTTTACATAAAACTAGTGGCTGCCGCAAAATTCAAAGATGGGTTAGTTCGGTACAACCTAGGAACCTAGTTTGACCAATTTCGATTTCAGAATCAAAAGGCTGAAATGGAAGATTCAGATCTGTACCGACTTTTGCAACAGCCACGGCACTTATAGAACAGGGCAATTCAGAGTATTTACAACTAATGTCCAACGACTCGGGTCTAGGTAGAAAACGGACTAGCTATGAAATACGCCTTTATTCTGTCTTTAGGAATAACGATTCTATTCAGTTGTGATAAAGATGAAGTTAGCCCCTCAATTTCATCTTGTACGTATGGTAGTCGTGAGTTGACACGAACCAACCAATTAATCGAAGATATTC